>NZ_JBEXHP010000013.1:0-119885 GCF_040607895.1 Micromonospora sp. NPDC005220 | reverse complement strand
TCGGCCCCCCCGGGCGGTGCCCGCGGGGCCGGGGGGGGCGGCGGGCTCCCGGCCCGCGCGGGACTTCCGGGCGTCGGCCCGGCGCACGCCGGCCGCTCCGGCCGGCAGTGCGGCGGCCCTGCCGGCCGACCTCGTCACCGCGGCGGCGCAGGCTCTGCCCGGTGTGGTGTCCGTGCAGGTACGCGGCACCGGCACCGCGGCCTCCGGTTCCGGCTTCGTCCTCGACGACAGAGGCCACATCGTCACCAACAACCACGTCGTCGCCCAGGGCGGCGCCATCAGCGTGGTGGGTCAGGACGGGCGTCGGGTGTCCGCCCGGCTCGTCGGTCGGGACCCGGACAGCGACATCGCCGTGCTGCGGGTGGACAGTGCCCGACTGCCCGCGCTGTCTCTGGCACCCGGTCGGGCCCGGGTCGGTGAGCCGGTGCTCGCGCTCGGCTCACCGCTGGGCCTCTCCGGGACCGTCACCGCCGGGATCGTCAGCGCGCTGGACCGACCGGTACGCCTCGGAGGTGGCGCCCGCCAGTCCGCGGTCCAGACCGACGCGTCGATCAACCCCGGCAACTCCGGCGGCCCCCTGGTCAACGCACGCGGCGAAGTGCTCGGCGTGAACACCGCGATCGCCTCGTTGGAGGGCGGCGGGAGCATCGGGATCGGCTTCGCGATCCCCATCGAGCGTGCCGCGCGGGTGGCGGCCGGACTCATTCAGAGGGGATAGGTTCGCGTCATGCGGCTGCTCGTGGTGGAGGACGAGACGGACCTGGCCGGCGCCCTGCGTGTCGGCCTGACCCGGGCCGGGCACGCCGTCGACCTGGCCACCGACGGCGCCGAAGCGTACGACCTGCTGCTGGTCAACGCCTACGACCTGATGCTGCTCGACATCAACCTGCCCGACACCGACGGGTTCACCGTGTGCCGGCGGATCCGCCGCGGCGACGTCGAGGTGGCCAGCGGACGAGACCTGCGGGTGCTGATGCTGACCGCCCGCGGCGCGCTCGGCGACCGGGTTCGCGGCCTCGACGAGGGGGCCGACGACTACCTGGTCAAGCCGTTCGCGTTGGCGGAACTGCTGGCCCGGGTACGCGCGCTGCTGCGCCGCGACACCGCCGGCACCGGCGCGGTCCTCACCGTGGGCGCCCTGACCCTGGACACCGCCCGCCACGAGGCGCACCGCGCCAGTCGGCGGCTGCGGCTCACCCCCAAGGAGTTCAGCGTGCTCGAGTACCTGATGACCCGTCCCGGACAGGTGGTGCCGGCCGAGGAACTACTCGAGCACGTCTGGGACGCCAACGCCGACCCGTTCACCGAGACTGTCCGGGTCACCGTCGGCACGCTGCGCCGCAAGCTCACCGAAGGGCACGGCGACTCTCCCATCGAAACACTCATCGGGCGCGGCTACCGGCTGCGGGAGGCGGCGTGAAGATCTTCCGGTCGATCCGGTTCCGGCTCACCGTCCTGTACTCGACGCTGCTGTTCGCGCTCGCCGGGGCCGGCCTGGCGACGGCGTACGTCGCGGTGGAACGGGCGGTCGACCCGAAGCCGATCACCAAGCGGTACGAGGCGCAGCTCGTGAAGCTCAAGAGCGACGGGCGTACCGTGCCCACCGGCACCACCATCGAGGTCGCCGAGGTCCAGCAGATCGAGGACGAGGTCAACCTGCGCCTCATGCAGACCTTGCGGGACTACTCGCTGGTCGCACTCGGTGGTCTGTTCCTCGCCAGCCTCGGTATCGGCTGGGTGCTCTCCGGGCGGGCCCTGCGCCCGGTCGGCGCCATCGCCCGTACCGCCCGCGAGATTCAGGCCACCGACCTGTCGCGGCGCATCCAGCTCAATGGCCCCCGCGACGAACTGCGCGACCTCGCCGACACCATCGACTCCATGCTCGACCGGCTCGACCACGCCTTCCGGGCCCAGCGGCAGCTCATCGACGACGCCTCCCACGAGCTGCGCAGCCCTCTGGCCATCATCCGCGCCCACCTCGACGCCTCACTGACGACGGCGGAGTCGACGGACGACGAGCGGACGCAGGCGGTGGCCTCCGTGGACCGGGCCACCACCCGCATGTCCCGCCTGGTGGAGGACCTGCTCGCCACCGCCCGCCGCGACACCGACACCCTCACCGACACCGATGTCGACCTCAGCGCTGTCGCCCGCGACGCCGGCGAGGACGTCGTGCCCCTCGCCGCCGCGCGTGGGCTACGCCTGCGGTACGCGCTCGGCGGCGAGCTGATCTGCATCGGCGACCCGGACGCCCTGCGCCGAGCGGCCGGCAACCTGCTCTCCAACGCGGTACGCCTCTCCCCGACGGGTGGGGCGATCACCGTCTCGACCGGCCGGGTCGGAGGCTGGCTGTGGCTCGCCGTGATCGACGAGGGGCCGGGCATCGCCGAGGCCGACCAGAGCCGGGTGTTCGACCGATTCTGGCGCGGAACCGCCGGCCGGAACGCTTCCAACGACCGGCGTACCGGGCTGGGCCTGTCGATCGTGCGGCAGATCGTCGAGTCACACGGCGGACACGCCGCGGTCTTCTCGAGAGCCGGCGCTGGCAGCACGTTCGTGCTCTGGCTGCCGGCCACCGACCGCACCGACGACGAGCCACCACCCACAGCGCCACCATCGCCGTGACGACGAACGCCGGCAGTACGACCGCATTCTCCCTCGCCCGAGCCGGTGTCGGAGTTGGGTTTCCGCTACTCGTTGATCGTGTGGTGGCGGCCGATCGGCAGCATCAGTGGCCTGCCGGAGACCGGATCGACGATGACTCGGCTGTCGAGGCCGAA
Source organism: Micromonospora sp. NPDC005220 (assembly GCF_040607895.1). NCBI lineage: Bacteria > Bacillati > Actinomycetota > Actinomycetes > Micromonosporales > Micromonosporaceae > Micromonospora > Micromonospora sp. NPDC005220. Next base: position 117,105 of record NZ_JBEXHP010000013.1, on the reverse strand, counting down.
GACGGCTTTCACGCACTCCTCGGTCAGTACCTCGGTCGGTGGGCCGGCCGCGTGCACGCCGCCGTCGGCCAATGCGATGAGGTGGTCCGCGTAGCGGGCCGCCATGTTGAGGTCGTGCAGCACCATCACGATGGTGGTGCCGCGGGTGGTGTTCAGATCGGTGAGGAGGTCCAACACCTCAATTTGGTGGCTGACGTCGAGGAAGGTGGTTGGCTCGTCCAGCAGCAGCAGTTCGGTCTGCTGGGCCAGTGCCATCGCGATCCACACCCGTTGGCGCTGCCCGCCGGATAGTTCGTCCACCGGTCGGTCGGCGAGGTCGGCGGTGTGGGTGGCGTCGAGGGCGGCGGCCACCGCGCGGTCGTCGTCCCTGCTCCATCGCGACAGCAGGCGCTGATGCGGGTTGCGGCCCCGGCCGACCAGGTCGGCCACGGTGATGCCCTCCGGTGCGATCGGTGACTGGGGGAGCAGGCCGAGAATACGGGCCAGTTCCTTGGCCGGCATTTTGTGCACTGCCCGGCCGTCCAGCATGACGTGACCGGTGCGCGGGGCGAGCAGCCGCGACATCGACCGCAGCAACGTCGACTTCCCGCACGCGTTGGCGCCGACGATCGCGGTGATCCGGCCGGGCGGGACGAGGAGGTCGAGCGATTCGATGACGACGCGGTCGCCGTAGCCGACGGTCAGTTTTTCGACCGTCAGTGCATGGTCGGTGGTCACAGCGAGCCTCCCGCGCGGTTCGTGCGGACGAGTAGATAGATGAGGTATGGAGCGCCGAGTACCCCGGTGATCACACCGACCGGGAACCGGGTGTCGAAGGCGAACTGGCCGAGGAAGTCGGCGACGAGCACCAGCAGCGCGCCGACCAGCGCGGACGGCACCAGCGGTGAGCTGCCGGGCCCCACCAGCCGGCCCGCGATCGGTCCGGCCAGGAAGGCCACGAACGCGATCGGTCCGGTGGCCGAGGTGGCGAACGCGATCAGGCCGACAGCCGCGACGATCGAGATCAGCCGGGTACGTTCCAGCCGGGTTCCCAGAGCTGCGGCGGTGTCGTCACCGAGTTGCAGCATGGTCAGGCTCCGGGCCTGGCTCAGCAGCACCGGGCCGAACACGACCAGCGCGATGAGCACCGGGACGGTCTCGTCCCAGGTGGAGCCGTTGAGGCTGCCGTTGAGCCAGCGTGTCGCGGCCTGCAGGTCCCACTGGCCGGCCTGGTTGAGGATGTACGAGGTGGCGCTGTTGAGCATGGCGGCGATGCCGATGCCGATCAGCACGAGTCGGGTGCCGGCCACCCCGTCCTTGAACGACAGCACGTAGATGATGACGGCGACGCCGAGCGCGGCGACGATGGCGAAGACCGAGACGCCGGTCTCACCGAGGCCGAGCACGATGATGCCGAAGGCCGCGGCCGCGCTCGCCGCCGAGCTGATGCCGATGATGTCGGGGCTGGCGAGGGGGTTGCGCATCATGGTCTGGAAGGTGACGCCACCCATTCCGAAGCAGAGTCCGGTCACCAGCGCCAGGACCGTACGGGGCAGCCGGAGTTCACCCACTGTGAACGAGGCGCCGGGCACGGACTCGCCGAGGATCACCCGCAGCACGTCGCCGGGTGGGTAGACGGTCTGCCCGACCATGAGCGATTCGGTGATCATGACGGCGATCGCCACGGCGAGGGTGGTGAGGACGGCGTGTCGTCGTCGACTGCGCCGGGTCCGCCCGCGGGTGACGGCCTCGAAGGTCACGGTGCTCACAGTTCGCGCACCTTCCGCCGGCGGACGATGTAGATGAAGAAGGGAGCGCCGATCAGGGCGGTGATGATGCCGGCCTCGATCTCGTCGGGTCGGTTCACCACCCGACCGACGACGTCCGCGGCGGTCAGCAACGCGGCGCCGACCAGGGCCACGAACGGCAGCAGCCACCGGTAGTCGAGTCCGACGAGCAGTCGGCACAGGTGCGGAACGATCAGGCCGACGAAGGCGATCGGTCCGGCGACCGCGGTGGCTGTGCCGCAGAGCACCACCGCGCCCAGAGCGGCGATCCCGCGTACCAGGGCAACGCGTTCACCGAGGCCGGCGGCGAGTTCGTCGCCGAGCGCGAGGGAGTTCAGCGCTCGGGCGGACAGCAGGCAGATGACCAGCCCGGCGATCAGAAACGGCAGGACCTGGCCGATGCTGTCCCAGGTCGCGCCGCCGACGCCGCCGACCTGCCAGGACTGGAAGTTCTCGGCGATGTCGCCGCGCGGCAGCACGATCGCGACCACCAGCGACGCGAGAGCGGCGGAGGTGGCCGCCCCGGCCAGGGCGATCTTGAGCGGGGTGGCGCCGCCGCGGCCGAGCGAGCCGACCGCGTAGACGAACAGGGAGGACACCGCCGCTCCGGCGATGGCGACCCAGATGTACATGGTGGCGGTGTACAACCCGACGGTGACCATGGCGACCGCGATCGCCAGCATCGCGCCCATGTTCACCCCGAGGATGCCCGGATCGGCGAGCGGATTTCTGGTGACGCCCTGCATCACCGCTCCGGACAGGGACAGGGCCGCCCCGACGAGAGCCGCGAGGACCGTGCGGGGAACGCGTTTGGTCACCGCCGCCTGATTGAGCGTCTCGTCTGCGCCGCCGAGAGCGGCGGTGAGGTCGGCCCAGCCGACGATCCGGGAGCCGAAGGCGACCGACGCGATCAGGACCAGAACCAGCGCGGCGAGGACGACCAAGAGCCAGGTCAGGCGTACCCGTGCCGGGCGTCGCACCAGGGCGACGTCCGGCACGGATGTCGTTTCGCGAGTCATCAGAGCTTGTCGGCGGCTTTGCCGAGCAGGTCGACGTAGTCCTTGAGTACGAACGAGACCGCGAGGGGCGTCGGGTTGGCGGCGGTGGCCACCGGGGTGCTGCCGGGCAGCGAGACGAAGGAGCCACGCTCGATCGCCGGGATCTTGGAGAGCAACGGGTCCTTCTGCAGGGTGGCCAGGGTGGTGCCCTCGGCGTCACCGTAGGTCACGATGATGTCCACGTCGCTGAGGTTCTGCACCTGCTCCGCGCTCTGCGTGAGGCTGAACTCCTTTGTTGCCGCGGAGGCCTTCGCGATGCTCTGCGGATGCGTCATGCCGAGGTCGGTGAAGAACTGGGCCCGGGTGTCGTGCGTGGTGTAGAAGCTGATCTTGCTGAGGTCCGTCGGGTCCAGGTGGGTCAGGAACATCACCGACTTGCCCGCCAGCTTCGGATAGCGTGCCGCCTCGTCCTTCATCTGCTTCTCGATCTTCGCGATCAGCGCGTCGCCCTCGGCGGCCAGGCCGAGGGCCTGGCTCTCCAGCTTGATGCTGTCGCGCCACGAGGTGGCCCAGGGCGCCTGCGGGTACGCGACGACCGGCGCGATCTTCGTCAGGGTGTCGTAGTCCTGACGAGTCAGACCGGAGTAGGCGGCAAGGATGACGTCCGGCTTGGTGTTCGACACCGCCTCGAAGTCGATGCCGTCGGTCTCGTCGAAGAGCACCGGTGTCGACGCCCCAAGTTCCTTGAGCTTGGCGGCGTCCCAGGGCAGCAGGCCGTCGCCGTCCTCGTCGCCGAAGTTGGCCTTGGCGTAGCCGACCGGGACGACCCCCAGTGCGAGGGGGACCTCGTGGTTGGCCCAGTTGACGGTGGCGACCCGCTCGGGCTTCTTCTCGATCGTGGTGGTGCCCAGGGCGTGAGTGATCGTCAGGGGAAACGTCGTCGTCGCGTTTCCGGACGTGGCGGGCGTCTTGTCGGTGTCGGACGATCCGCCGCAGGCGGCGAGCGCGAGCGTGGTGGTGACCGCGACGATGCCGGCGAGTAACCGGGAGAGGCGCATGGTGAAGTACTCCAACTCGCGTCGGTAAGGTTAGGCTTTCCTAACCGAGGCGTAAAGTACTTCACGTTTCTGGTGCCGGTTGAAAGGGGGTGCGAGGTGACGAGCAGCCCGATGTCCGGGGCGAACGTCGCCGGGCCGCCCACGGTGCGCACCAACCAGCACCTCGACGCCCGCTGGTCTTCCACCACAGCCGGTCCGGCCGGCTCCAGCGGATATAGGCTACTCAATCTATGGGAATAGTAGGTATCATTCCGCCATGGCCAGCGCGCTGTTCGGTTTCCCCAACCCCGTGAACGAGGTATCCGCCCGACTCGTCGCCGCCGGGGTGGTCATCCTGTCCACGGTGACGATCGTGCTGGACCAGCCCTGGATTACCGCGCTGATCGCGTACGGATTCGTCGCGCGGGTGCTCGGCGGCCCCACACTCAGCCCGCTCGGCCTGCTCGTCACGCGGGTGATCACGCCGCGGCTATCGGTGCGGGCCAAGCTCGTCGCCGGGCCGCCCAAGCGGTTCGCCCAGGGGATCGGCGCTGTGCTGGCCCTGACCGCCGCTGTGCTGGCGCTCGGGTTCGGGCAGCACCTCGCGGCATACCTCGTCCTCGGCGCGGTGATCGTGGCGGCGACACTCGAATCCGTGTTCGCGTTCTGCGTGGGCTGCGCGATCTTCGCGGGGCTCATGCGGATCGGATGGATCCCCGAGGCCGTCTGCGCCGAATGCAACGATATCTGGAGCCGCGTGCCGGCGAACGGGTAAGAGACCGTCGGATCGGGCCTCCGCCCAACCGTGCACGCGGCCGCCAGCAACACCACGGCGATCCGGCTGTACGAGTCGATCGGCTTCACGCTGCGGCGCCACACCACGTTCCGCGCGGTTCGCGTACCGGATCGGCTTCCAGCGGATCGTCGGTCCAGCGTCTGATCCGGTCGGGCCCTGCACCTGACAGCCGCACCGTGCCAGCCGCGCAGCACCGCAAACCACGCCGCCTCGGCGAGGATCTTCTCCGGGCCGTGGTGGTCCCGTCAGCGCGGCGCGCTGGTGAGCTGGCGCCACGCCGCCCGCCGCAGCGCCTGTCGGGCCGGGTCGGCAACCGGTGCCGCCGCCAACAGCCGCGACGTGTACGGGTGCCGGGGCGCGCGCAGCACATCGTCCGCCGGGCCCTCCTCCACGACCCGGCCGCGATGCAGAACCGCCACCCGGTCGGCGAGTTGCTCGACCACTGCCAGGTCGTGGCTGATGAACAGGCAGGAGAAACCAAACTGGCCCTGTAGCGACCGGAGCAGTTCCAGGATCCGTGCCTGCACCGACACGTCCAGGGCGCTGGTGGGCTCGTCCGCGATCAACAAGGCCGGGTTCAGGGCGATGGCGCGGGCGATGGCCACCCGCTGCCGTTGCCCACCCGACATCTCGTACGGGTGGCGGTCGCGCAGGCGCGACGGCAGCTCGACCGCGTCCAACAGCTCGTCGACGCGGTGGCGTTGCGCGTCCGGGCGCAGATCGGTGTGCAGCGTCAACGGTTCGGCGATGCTCGCGCCGACCGTCCGGCGGGGGTTCAGGGACGACGCGGGATCCTGGAAGACGATGCCGAGCTGAGAGCGGAACGTGCGCAGTTCACGACGGGAGGCGTGCCCCAGGTCGACGCCGGCGACGGTCACCGTGCCGGCAGTCACCGGTACGAGGCCGGCAATCGCCCGGCCGACTGTCGACTTGCCGGAGCCTGATTCGCCGACCAGGGCCACCAGTTCACCCTGGCCGATGTGTAACGAGACGTCGTCCACCGCCCGGACCGGCCGGCCGCGCCGCCTTCCCGGATAGTCGACGACGACGTTGCGGAGAAGCACGACGGGTTCCGTACCGGCCGACGTGTCGAGCGGTCGTGGCTCGTGCGCCAGCGGCGTCGCCGGTTCCGGCTCGGGGAGCCGCAGCTCCGGCAACCTGGGTACGGCGTGCAGCAACGCCCTGGTGTACTCGTGCCGGGGCGCGGCGAAGAGTTGGGCGGCGGGCGCCTGCTCGACGATCCGACCGTCGCGCAGCACCACCACGTCGTCGGCGACGTCGGCCACCACGCCCATGTCGTGGGTGATGAGGAGGACGGCCATGTCGAGTCGGGTGCGCAGGTCGCGGAGCAGGTCGAGGATGCCGGCCTGGACGGTCACGTCCAGCGCCGTGGTTGGCTCGTCCGCGATCAGCAGCAGCGGGTCACAGCTGATGGCCATCGCGATCATCGCCCGTTGGAGCTGACCGCCGGAGAGTTCGTGCGGATACGAGCGGGCGATCCGCGCGGGGTCGTCCAGGCCGACGGTGGCGAGCAACTCCAGAACCCGGGCGTTGGCGGCGGAGTGTGTCACCGAGCGGTGCGCCCGGATCGCCTCGGCGACCTGGTCACCGATGGTGAAGACCGGGTTGAGCGCGGTCATCGGCTCCTGGAAGATCGTGCCGATCCGGCCGCCGCGTACCTCCCGCAGCAGGCTCGGCTCGGCGCCGATCAGCTCGGTGCCGTCGAGGGTGATGCTGCCGCTGACCCGGGCGGTGGCGGGGAGCAGGCCCAGGGCGGCCATCGCGGTGACGCTCTTGCCTGATCCGGACTCGCCGACCAGGGCGAGGACCTGCCCGCGGTGCAGCGCGAAGGACGCGTCGTGAACGGCTGCGTGCGTGTCGCCATCCACCTCGAACTCCACGGCCAGCCCGGCCACCGCGAGCAGCGGTGACCGGGTGGCCTTCGTGAGGTGTGGCTCCGTGGGGGAGACCGTCATCCCTGCTTCAGCGATACCTTCAGGTAGTTCGGGTAGGCCGGGAACGACGGCACGAAGAAGTTCTGCACCTTCGACCCGTGCAGGAACGAGTTCTTCGTGTAGGTCAGCGGCACGATCGGCGCATCCTGCAGGATGCGCTTGTCCGCCTGTGCCCACAGGGCCTGTGCCTTCGTCGGGTCGGTCTCGGCCGTGGCCTGTGCGATGAGCGTGTCGACCTCGGGCTGGGAGTAGCGGGCGATGTTGTAGCCACCGCCGCCAATCTCGGTGGACGCGAACAGCGGCTGGATGTTGCCGTTGGCGCTGGGGAAGTCCGGCTGCCAGCTGGAGACCGTCAGGTCGTAGTCACCCTTGTCGCCGGTGACCTCGGCGGTCCAGGCCTCCTCGTCCACCGGCTTGATGGTCACCGTGATGCCCACCCGCTGCAGCCCCTGCTGGATGGCCTGCGACTTGGCGAGGCTCGGCTGGTCGTTCTCGGACAGCAGCGTGAGGTTCAGGCTGGTCTGCCCCGCCTCGGTGAGCAACTGCTTGGCCTTGGCGACGTCGCCAGACGGGTCGGCCGGGTAGAGGTTGTAGTCGACCCGCCCAGCGATGCCGGGCGTGATCAACGTGCTGGCCAGCTCGCCGCCGATGGCACCGCCGGAGGCGACCTGGTAGGCCCGCTTGTCCACGGCGTACTGGATGGCCTGGCGGACCTTGACGTCCTTCAGCGGCCCGCGCTGGGTGTTGAGCGCCAGGTACGACAGCGCGCCGGCGTCCGAGGTGACCAACCGCTGCTTCGCGCTGGCGTTCTGCTCGATCTGCGCGAGCTGGGCGGGCGCCACGAAACCGGCGCCGAAGGCGGAGCGGTCGTCACCCGAGTCGGCGATCAGCCGTTGCGACTGGACCGTCGTGTCCTGGCCGAGCTGGAAGACGACATTGTCGGGTCCGGCGGTGCGCACCTGGTCGGTGGCGGCGTCCCAGTTCGGGTTGCGGGAGAGCTTCACCGAGACACCCTGCTGGTACGACTCCACCTGGTAGGGGCCGGACGAGACCGGGTTCTGGCTGTACTTCTTCGGGTCGTCCTTCGCCTTCGGCACCGGCGCGAACGCCGGCATGGAGACGATCCAGGGCCAGTCGCCGTACGCCGTCTTGAGGTGGAAGACGAGGGTCTTCGCGTCCGGGGTCTCGATCGAGGCCAGGTCCGCTCCGGAGTACGGCCCCTTGTACTCGGCGCCGCCCACGAGCAGGCTCTTGTGGTAGCCGAGGCCGCCGGAGAGTTCGGGCGCGAAGGAGCGCTCGATGCCGTACTTGACGTCGCCTGCGGTGATCGGAGCCCCGTCGGCGTACTTGAGCCCGTCCTTCAGCGTGAAGGTCCAGGTCTTGCCGCCGTCGGTGGTCTTACCGGTGTCCGTCGCCAGATCGGGTACCACCTGCGCCGCCTTGCCCGGCTGGACCTCCCAGGTGGTGAGCCGGCGCAGGACCAGGCCCAGGGTGGTGATTGCCAGGTTCTGGCTCTTGGCGGGGTCGAAGTTGATGTCGCTGGCGGCGTTGAGGATGGTCAACGTGCCACCCTTCGCGGTGCCCCCGGTCGATCCGCCGGCGTCCGGCGTAACGTCCGGGTTCGCGTTGCAACCGGCCAGGGCGAGTACGACTGCGAGCGCGAGTGCGCTGCGTCTTTTCATCAGTGCCTTACCTTTCGATGGTTGGCGCATCAGGGCGCCACTCTTGGGTCGAGGACGCCGTAGAGCAGGTCCACGACGAAGTTCGCGAGGATGATGAGGAACGCGGAGAAGAGGGTGACCCCGATGATCAGCGGAAGGTCGACGTTGCCGACCGCGTCCAGCAGCAGGGCGCCCAGGCCGGGCATGCTGAAGACCCGCTCGGTGATGACCGCGCCGCCGAGCAGCGACCCGAGGTCGAGCCCGAAAACGGTGACCACCGGGATGAGGACGTTGCGCAGGGCGTGCCGACCGACGACCCGCCGTTCCCGCAGCCCTTTGGCGCGGGCCGTGCGGATGTAGTCCTCGCCCAGCACGTCGAGCATCTGACCCCGGGTCAGCCGGGCGTAGACCGCCGCGGAGATCAGGGCGAGCACACACCAGGGCAGCACCAGGTGCCACAACCAGCCCACCGGGTCCTCGGTCAGCGGCACGTACCCGTTGACCGGCACCATGTTGAGGGTGAAGCCGAACAGCAGGATGCCGAGCAGGCCGACCAGGTAGCTGGGAGCGGAGACACCGATCGTGGAGAACGTCATCGCTGCCCGGTCGATCGCGGTGCCCCTGCGGACGGCCGAGACGACTCCGGTGCCGACGCCGATGATCAGCCAGAGCACGGCGGCGCCGACGGCGATGGAGAAGGTGACCGGGATGCGTTCCAGGATGAGGTGGGTGACCGATTCGTTCAGTTGGAAGGAGTACCCGAAGCAGGGCGCCGCGCAGTGCACGGCGGCAGCTCCGGTGCCGAAGGTGCGGCCGGTGACGATCCCGCCGAGGAAGGCCACATACTGCTGCGCCCAGGGCTGGTCGTAGCCCATGAAAGCGCGGGCGTCGGCGAGCCGTTCGGGTGTGCAGGGTCGTCCGCAGGAGAGCTGCGCCGGATCACTGGGCAGCAGGACGAACACCGCGTACGTGATCAGACTGATCACGAGCAGCGTGACGATCATGCTGAACAGGCGTCCGGAGACCAGTCGGAGGAGTCTCATCGCCGCAGCCCTCCCGTCTTCGGGTCGAATGCGTCGCGCAGGCCGTCGCCGAGCAGGTTGAAGGCGAGCGTGGCGAGGAAGAGCGCCCCGCCGGGAAAGACCAGGAACATCGGGTCGGTCTGGACCCAGGCGATCGCGTCGCCGATCGAGCGGCCCCACGCCGGTGTCGGCGGTGGCACGCCGACCCCGAGGAACGACAGTGCGGCCTCTGCTCCGATCATCGACGGGATCATGATGGTGGCGTAGACGATGATCGTGGCGGTGATGTTGGGCAGTAGTTGCCGTACGAGCAGGTGCCAGCCACCTGCGCCGAGCGCGGTCGATGCGACCACGAAGGTGCGCCGCTTCAACGCCAGCGTCTGGCCACGGACCACGCGCGCGATCGAGGGCCAGCCGAAGATCGCGAGAACGCCGACGAGGAGCAGTGGCTTCGGGAGGCTGGCCGGGGCGATCGCGCCGAGCGCGATCACGAAGATCAGGTACGGGAAACCGAGCAGGACGTCGATGGTCCGGGTGACGATGCGGTCGTACCAGCCGCCGTAGAAGCCGGCGGTGAGGCCGACGATCACTCCGAGCAGCACCGAGACGGTGGTGGCCCCGGCACCGACGAGGATCGAGGTACGGGCGCCGTGTACCACGATCGCGAACAGGTCGCGCCCGGTCATCGGTTCCACCCCGAACCAGTGCTGGGCGCTGATTCCGCCGCCGAAGCCCTTCGGCGCCCCGGAGTCCGACAGGGCGTCAAGGTCGTACGTGTAGGGGTCCTGACCCGCGATCGCGCTGAGCAGTGGGGCGGCGGCCGCGACGACGAGGAAGAAGGCCACACCGCCGGCTCCGCCCAGCGCCCAACGATCGGCGGCCAGGCGGCGCCAGAGGTGGCGGGCGGTTGTGCTGCGGGCCTGGCTCGGTGGTCGGGTCGGAGCAGGCGGCGCGGCATGAGTGTCGGCGGACACGTTGGTTCCTTACGGGGTCCAGGGGTGGGGTGGGCCGGGGAGCTCAGCGCTCCCGGCAACACTTCCTGCCCACGCTGACCCCTCTCGGTGCTCGTTCCGGTAGCTGGAGACCGTCTACCGGTCGATGCCACACCGCGCGGCTGGGAGCCGCAGCGACCATGTTCCGTGAGCGGCGCCAGGAAAATCCAGGACTAGAGACCTATAACACAGACCGGATTAGTAGGGAATTCGCTCAACCTGGCCGGCCCACGTCAGCGGCTGGGGTGCCACCCGAGCACGGGGCCGAGCCTGGTCGCCATGTCGGTGAGGATCTGCGCGTAGTCGGCCGGCGTGAAGGTGAAGGGCAGAGCGAACGCGACCTCGTCGACCTCGCGGAACGCGACATTGTCAAGCAGTCGTTCGGCGATCAGCTCCGACGGGCCGACGAGGTCGGGGGCGAACATCATCCGGGCCGGACCCTGGGGTGACGCCGTTCGAGGCGTGCGTTGACGGGCGTACTCCTCGTAGCGGGCACGTTGGCTCGGGGTGGCGGTGTCGGTGGGGATGACGACGAGCCCTTGCGAGACACGAGCCCGATCGCCGTCCGGGTGGTGGGCGCGAAACGTCCGGATGTGCGAGAGCTGGATCTCGGCGAAGTCGGTGGACTCCTCGGCCTTGACCACGCTGCTGGTGAGCAGGTTCATGCCCTGCTCGCCGGCCCAGCGGGCGGAGCTGAGGCTGCCGGCGCCGTACCACATCCGGGCGGCCAGGCCGGGGGAGTGCGGTTGCACCCGGCGGGAGAACTGCTCGAAACCCTCGAAGCCCTCGACGTCGCTGGCCGGCTCGCCGCGAATGAGGTCGAGCAGCCGTCGTACCCGCGTGTAGCTGAAATCCTCCGCCTCGGCGGTGTCCGGGTAGAGCGATCGGCGGACCCGGTCGTAGTGCATCGGTGGGCCGACGCTCACCCCGGGGTTGAGGCGTCCGCCGGAGAGGATGTCGACAGTGGCCAGGTCCTCGGCCAGCCGCAGTGGGTTCTCCCAGCCGAGCGGGATGACCGCGGTGCCGAGCTCGATGTGCCGGGTCCGCTGTGAGGCCGCCGCCAGGACGGCGATCGGTGAGGAGATGCCGTACTGGAGGTGGCGGTGGCGTACCCAGGTGCTGTCGAAGCCGAGGTGCTCGCCCAACTCGATGAGCTGGAGGGTCGCCTCGTGGCCGGTGCGAGGGTCGGCCTCGTCGAACAGGCCGATGGTCAGGAAGCCGAGCTTTCGCAGTGGCACCGACTGTTTCGACACAGGTGTTTCACTCACTGTCCGCCTCCAAGGATGCTCACCCAAGGACTTGAAATCCTACCTGATTGGTAGGAAAATCGATCGCATGCTGCCTCTTCGGCTCACCTCCCGCCGGGTCGTCGACCTGATGCGGGTCGCCGCGCAGCTCTGTCCTGGCGGACCCAGTACGGCCTGAAGCGGCCCGCCGCAGCTCCACCAGCTTGACGTCCTTCTTGGTAAGGCCGGCCTTGTGCAGTACCCGTAGTACCAGTGCTCCCTGCGCCTGTCCCGGGCTGTACGCGATCTTCTTCCCGCGGAGGTCGGCGAGGGTGGCGACCGTGACGCCCGGTGCGATGCCGAGCCGGTAGATGGCGTGGTTGAGCGGGTCCTGGCGGAACTTCGAGGCCACGATCTTCGTGGGGATGCCCGTCCAGTGCGAGTGGATCGGCGGGATGTCGGCCACCGAGCCGATGTCCAGCGCCTTCGCGCGGAACGCCTCCAGGGTTTGTGGGCCGCCGCTGATGTTCGCCCACTCCACCTCGAAGCTGAACTTGTCGGCCTCGCCGGAGAACTCGATCGCCTTCTGGTGCTCCTTGTCTCCGACGACGAGCTTGGTGCCCTTCGGCACGGCCTGCGGCAGCGGAGCGCCCGCGGCCAACGCCGCGGTGGGTGTGTCGTCGGCAGCGCAGGCGGTCAGGCCGAGTGTGACCGCGCCGAGGGTCGCGGACAGGAACGCCCGACGGTCCAGGAGGGATGGTGAGGTCACTTACAACTCCTTCGTCGCAGGTTGCAGGGCGGCGTAGCGCCCCATGTGGTAGAGCAGAGGCGCACCGTCGCGGTGACTGGCGATCAGCGGCTCGGCGATCACGATGGCGTGGTCGCCCGCGGGCACCCGTTGGGTCACGCGACACAGGAGCCACGCGACCGGCTCGTCCAGCAGCGGCACCCGGTGCGGCCCGTACCGCCACGCTGGATGTGCGGCGAACCGGTCGATGCCGCTCGTCGCGAAGGTCCGCGCGACGTCCTCCTGGTTCTCACCGAGCAGGTGCACGGCGACGTGCTCCGTCTCGGCGATCGTCGGCCAGCTCGACGACGATCGGGCCAGGCAGAACGACACCAGCGACGGCCGTAGCGACACCGACGTGAGCGAGGTGACGGTGAACCCGACCGGTGGCTCGCCCGCGGCGGTGACCACCGCGACTGCGGCGGCGTGCCGGCGCAGCAGAGTACGGAACATGTCCGGGTCGACCGGAGTCACGGGTTCGGCGATGACGGTCATGGCTGTCCTCCTGGGTCGACAAAGACAGCTGCGCGCCGCCACGACTGCGCGTGGACGCAGGGCGGCGAGCAACAGTCGATCGGTACGAGGAATCGGCTGCCGGTCATCGTCGAGCCGGCGGCGCGAGTGGAAACAGAGAGGAGCGCAGGCTCAGCGGCAGCAGCCGCAGGCGGCGGTCCAGCCACGGCAGCATCCCCGCGACACCCCGATGGCGGTGCCCTGAAGCAGGGTGTGTTGGCTGGTCACAGATACGACGCTAACCCACAATTCCTATGTGTCAAGTAGGGTTTCAAGCGCTGAGACCAGCGACCAGGGACAGCAGTTGGGACATGGGAGCCGTCGATCACCGCCCGCGACATGTCCAACTGCCCGCATGCTGCCGAGCACCACCTCGTGCGGCTGCTGCCACACACCGGCGTCGTTCCAGTCCGCAACCTGCGCCAGCAGGTCATCCCAGAGCCGAAGCCCAGTTCCTGGGGCGGCGTCTCGGGAGAGAACGGTGCTGGGCGGTGGCAGCCCTCGTCGGCCGTCAGGCTATTTGGTCATCGGGGGTGCGTCTTTATCCGTGGGCGCCGCGGCAACGTGGTACGACTGCTTCAACGACTAGTCGACGAAGCGAGCGGGCTGGGTGACGAGGAATAGAGTGGACAATCTGCTGCGCCAGCGTGAGAGTCCGCAGCGGCCGACCTTCCTGGAATTGTTCTTCGATCTCGTGTTCGTCTTTGCGCTCACCCGGATTGTGCACGAGTTGGTGTTGGACTACACCAGGGGTCACGTCGCGGAGAGGCTGACCACTTCCCTTGCGGAGAACGGCGAGACTCTGCTCCTGTTCTTGGCGGTCTGGTGGATCTGGACCCAGACGGCATGGGTGACCAGCAGATTCGATCCGTTTCAGCCGCCGATCCAGTTCGTTGTCGTTGCGACGATGTACGGGAGCCTGCTCCTGGCGGTCGCGATTTCGGGGGCTCTCGCCGAGACTGGTCTGCTCTTCGCGAGCACTTATGTCGCGATTCAGGTGGGTCGCACCCTCTTCTTCGTAGGCATCGTGCGCGGTCACAATCTGCGTCGCGTCAATTTGCTGGCGCTCATCTGGTTCGGCGCGTCGGCCGTGCCGTGGCTCGCCGGAGCTTTCGCTCCCGAGGTGATGCGCAATTCGCTGTGGACGGTGGCCCTGGCGATCGACTACCTGGGGGCCAGACTCGGCTGGCCGGTGCCGGGGCTGGGTCGCTCGCGGGTGTCCCCGTGGGCCGTCGCGGGCGAGCACTTGGCCGAACGCTACTGGCAGCTTGTCATTGTCGCGCTCGGTGAGACGATCCTGACCTCCGGATCGAGTCTTCTCCGCGGTCCGATCGTGGCGCAACGAACAATGGCCCTCACCTTGTCGTTCGTCATCACGGTGTTGCTGTGGCGGATCTACTTTTATCGGGCCGGCCAAATCCTGGGCGAGGCCATCGCGGCGTCCGCCGACCCCGGCCGGCTCGGTCGGTTGGCCGAGCTCGCGCACCTGCTCATGGTGTCCGGTATCCTCGCCAGCTCATCCGGCTCCGAACTCGTCCTCATAGATCCATCCGGAGACGCCAAACCCGCCTGGGTCGGGGCCATCCTCGGAGGGCCTGCGCTCTTCCTCGCCGGGCGCTCAGTATTCGAGTACGTGGCCTTCGCCCGAGTGTCCTGGCCGCGGCCGATCGGGATCCTCGTCCTCGCGGCCATGGCGCCGATCATGGTTGGCCTACCACCCCTCGGGGTCGCTGCAGCAGCAGCCGCGGTCCTGCTCGGCGTTGCCGTCTCTGACACGACCCGAGCCCATGGACGTCCACTGGAGGAGGCCTCGCCGCCACGCTGACACGTACCCGGCACCCCACCATCTCGGCCGTGTTTGCCCAGGCCGGAGATGTCCGACGGTACGCCCGCCTACGCGCGACACCCACTCGCGCGGCCGGTGGAAGCCGCAAAACGGGCTTAAGGATCGGAACGGTCTGCGAGGATGTGGACGTCAGCAAGGGGCATGGGCTCACGCAGTGAGCAACTTCTTAACGGGGGAACGCAGATGAAGGCTGTCGTGTACGAGGGTCCGAGGACGGTCAGCGTCAAGGAGGTTCCGGACGCGAGAATCGAGAGACCGACGGATGCCGTGGTCCGGATCACGACGACGAACATCTGCGGGTCGGACCTGCACATGTACGAAGGACGCACGGACATGGAGTCTGGGCGCGTGCTCGGGCACGAGAACATGGGTGAGGTGATCGAGGTCGGCGAAGGGGTCGATCTGGTCAAGGTCGGCGACATGGTGTGCCTGCCGTTCAACGTGGCGTGCGGGTGCTGTGCGAACTGCAACCAGGGTCTGACCGCGTTCTGTCTGGTGGCCAACCCGGCGCCGGGCATGGCCGGCGCGGCCTACGGGTTCGCCGACATGGGTCCCTACAACGGCGGTCAGGCCGAGTTGTTGCGGGTGCCATGGGCGGACTTCAACTGTCTGGTCCTGCCGCCGGACGCCCGGGACATGAGCCGGCAGAAGGACTACGTCATGCTGTCGGACATCTTCCCGACCGGTTGGCACGCCACCCAGCTCGCCTGTGTGCGACCCGGCGACAGTGTGGCGGTCTACGGTGGCGGACCGGTTGGCCTGCTCGCCGCGTACTCCGCGATCATCAAGGGCGCCAACAAGGTGATGGTGGTCGACCGCCATCCGGACCGGCTGCGCCTGGCGGAGCAGATCGGCGCGATCCCGATCGACGATTCGAAGGGATCACCGGTCGACCAGATCCTGGAGCAGACCGGCGGGATGGGCGCGGACCGCGGCTGTGAGGCCGTCGGTTACCAGGCGCACGACCCGAGTGGCCAGGAGAAGGCGGGGCTGACCGTGAACAACCTCGTGCACTCCGTGCGGTTCGGCGGCACGATCGGCGTGGTCGGCGTGTACGTGCCTCAGGACCCGGGAGCGCCGGACCCGCTACAGAAACAGGGCAAGGTGCCGTTCGACTTCGGCATGTTCTGGTTCAAGGGGCAGACCATGGCAACCGGCCAGTGCAACGTGAAGAACTACAACCGGCAGCTGATGAACCTCATCTCTACCGGCAAGGCCCACCCGTCGTTTCTGGTGTCCCACGAACTCACGCTGGACGAGGCGCCAACGGGGTACCAGAACTTCGACGCCCGTAACGACGGCTGGACCAAGGTCGTGCTGCATCCCGACGGTCGAGGCTAGTACGGCAGGGTGAGACGTCGCTGGTACATCTGGCTTCACCACTACCTCATTCGAGCGGGTGGCGGGTCGACCGCCTCAGTTGCGAGCCGACCGCGACCCGCGGGAGATCACCGTCTGAGTCCACGCAGCTGCCCGTGTATATGTCGCGCTTGAAATTCAGGTCCGGGTCAGCGTTGCCGCGCATTCCCGCGCTGGATCCGCCACGACGCCGGGGTGGGCGGGGCGCACCACGCGCTCGGCGCTCAACTCGATGCGACCGTGCCGCCTCAGCGATGTCCGCGGAGGCGGCACGGTCAGCGATGTGCGACCCGCGACGGCTACTCCTTCACACCGATGTTGTCGATCGGAGGCGCGCTGAGCAGCCGTCGGACGGGCCACACCGTGGTTGCCAGCGCCAGCAGCGTCGTGCCGCCGAGCACCGCTACCCAACCGAGTGGCGGGACGTACGGGATCGGGCTGCCGGTCAGTCCGTTGACGATCGCGCTCAAAGTCAGCGCCGCGATCGTCGCGCCGATCAGCACCGCGGTGCCGAGCAGCCCGGCCTGTTCGGCCTGGACCATCGCGCGAATCTGACGGCGGGTGACGCCGACCAGTTGGAGCAACGCCAACTCGCGGCGGCGGGCCAGCGCGGCCATCGCCATCGTGGTGGCCGCCGCCAGGGCCGCGTACCCCACCATCACGCCGATCAGCAGCCGGTTCAGCCAGGCTCCGAGCGCCAGATCGGTGCTGAGCAGGCGGGTACGGGTGGCGGTGTCGAGAATCTCGGTGCCCGGTTGCCCAGCCGACCACGTGGCCAACGCGGTGTCGGCTCCCGGGCCGATGCTGACCAGGACCTCGTCGGTGGTATCCCCGGCCGTGTGCCCGGCGACCGTCTCGGCAGCCAGTGTGACGTCGCCGAAGCCGAGGCCACGGTCGTAGATCGCGACGACGTCCAACGTGACCGGGGTGCCGTCGCCCAGCCAGAGTTCGGCCTGATCGCCGACGTCCCAGCCGGACGAGGACGCCTGCATCGCGGACAGGGCGACAGTGCCGGCGCGCAGGTCGGCCAGGTTGCCCTCGCGCACGGCGAGGTCCATCGTGGACGTGATGCCCGCCGGGTCGACCGACTGCGCGCTGACCGGCTCGATTCCGCCGAGCGCACGCACCACCACCTGCGTACGGCGCACACCGGTGGCCGCCTGCACCCCGGTCAACTCGCGGACCTCCCGCGCCGCGTCCGCCGGCAGCCCACCCGGAGCGACAAGTACCCGCTCGGCGAGGGTTCCCGCGCTGCTCTGCGTGGTGGTCTGCCGTTCCAGGTTGGTCTGCAGGAACCAGACCGAGCCGCCGAACCCCACGGACAGCACGAGGGCGGTCAGGACGGTCGCCATGCCCTGCGCGTTGGCCCGCAGATTGGCCGCGGCCAGGTAGCCGCTGACCCGCCACACCTTCGGCAGCAACGGTGTGAGCAGGCGTGCCGCGTACGCGTTGATCCTCGGTGCGAGCAGCGCCACCGCGATGACGAACAGGTACAGCATGCCGACCGCGCCGGCCAGTGCCCCGGTCGACCCGGCGGCACCGAGCGTGAACGCCCCGGAGGTGCCGGCCGCCGCCAGCGTCAGCACGCCGGCGACCAACCGCACCCGGCTGCTACGCCGAGGCTCGACAGCGATCTCGCCGAGTGCCTCGATCGGCTTGATCCCGGTGACCCGGCGTCCGGCGACCACCGCGGCGAGCACCGCCACGAGGACCGCCGTACCGACCGCGGCCGGCACCGCGAACAGGCCGCCGGCCATCGGGAAGCTGGCCGGCACGAACCCCCTCTCGACCAGCTCGCCGTGCACCCAGCGGGCCGCCAGCAGGCCGGCCGGACCGCCGATCGCAGAGCCGACCAGGGCGAGCAGAGCGGCCTCGGCGATCAGCATGCGGCGCACCTGCCCCGGCGTGGCCGCGACCGCGCGCAGCAACGCCAGGTCACGGCGACGGTGCCGGACGGACAGCCCGATGGTGCCGGCCACCACGGAGATGATCAGCAGGACGACGTACCCCCCGAAAGCCGATCCGGCCTCGACCAGCAAGGTCCGGGCGGCCTGGTCCTCCGACTGCTCGACATTCCCACGGTCTTTTCCGGCGTACGTCGTGGCGCCGGCCGCCGACGCGATCTCGCGTACCGCGCTGAGATCGCCGCCGGGCACCATCCGTACACCGATCGCATCCACCCGGCCCGGGTGGGCGGACAACCGGGCGGCCTGCGCGTCGGTGAAGAACACCGCCGCCGAACCGGTCTCGGCGGTCCCACTCACCCGGTACGACCGCGTGACCCCGCCGACGACCAGGTCGATGCGGTCGCCGGGTGCCACGCCGAGCCGGGTGTCGACCAGCACCTCGTCGTCGGCCCGTGGCGCGGCACCCGCGGCGATGGGACGACCGGTGAAGGCGTACGTGTCCCAGCCGTGGCCCACGGCGGCGGGTGAGCCGATCAGCACCCCTTCGTCGCCGGTGACGGCCGCGACACCCGGCACCTGGCGGATCCGGTCCACCACTGTCGCGTCCACAGTGCCGCCCTCGGGCAGCGTGACGGTGCTCGTGGTGGTGTCGCCGTCGAACTCCTTGAACGTGTGGCTGACCGTGCGGTTGGCGACGACCACGTCGGCCGCCGCCCAGAGCCGTGGCTCCGCGCGGAAACGCAGCCCGGACTCGACGAGGGTGCCCATCGCCACCAGGATCAGCACGCCGGCGATCAGGGCCAGCAGGGTCGCGGCGGCGGGGCCGGCGCGGTGCCGCAGCAGGCGGGCGGCGAGCCCGGTCATCGGAGGACCCGCCGATCCAGCGACGCCAGGTGCTCGGCGATACGGGCGGCTCCGAGCTGCGGAAGGTCGGCGACGATCGCACCGTCGGCCAACACGAGCACGCGGTCCGCGTACGACGCGGCGATCGGGTCGTGGGTCACCATCACCACGGTCAGCCCGTGTTCGTCCACGACCGCGCGCAGCAGCGTCAGCACCTCCGCCGCGGTCCGCGAGTCGAGGGCGCCGGTGGGCTCGTCCGAGAAGATCACCTCGGGGCGGGTGGCCAGCGCCCGGGCGATCGCCACCCGCTGCTGCTGGCCGCCGGAGAGCGCGGCCGGCCGGTGGTGCAGTCGGTCGGTGAGGCCGACCCGCTCGACCACCTGGGTCAGCCAGGCCCGGTCCGGACGGACGCCGGCCAGACGCAGGGGCAGCACGATGTTCTCCTCGACGGTGAGCGCGCCGATCAGGTTGAACGCCTGAAAGACGAACCCGATCCGGGTACGACGCAGCCCGGTCAGGCGGGTCTCGGACAGCCCGGACAGGTCGGTGCCTCCGATGATCACCCGACCCGAGGTGGGCCGGTCGAGCCCGGCCGCGGTCTGCAGCAGTGTGCTCTTGCCGGAGCCCGAAGGCCCCATCACCGCCGTGAAGGTGCCCCGGTCGAAGCCGACATCGATGCCCGCAAGCGCAACCACCTGGTCACGGCCGGCGTCGTACACCCGGGTGAGGTGTTCGACGCGTACCGCCGGTTCTGTTGTCTGTCCCGGATAGTCCGGCATTCTGGTGGCCTCTCTCCGTGTCATCGGCAAGAACTGCGCGCACCAGAAACGCTATTGACGTGGGAGAACGGCAACCATCCCGCGGGCTGCCAGGTCCGGGTACAGCAGGCGCTACCGTCGATCGCCGTTCAGGTAGCGCAGCACCGCGGTGACCCGCCGATCGGCACGGTCGTCGGGTGGAAGCTGAAGCTTCGAGAAGATGCTGCGGATGTGCTTGTGCACCGCGCCGTCGGTGACGAACAGCCGCTCGGCGATCGCGCTGTTGCCAAGCCCTTCGGCCATCAGCCCCAGCACCTCACGCTCACGCGGCGACAGCTCGCTCAGCGCCGTGTCCGTCCGGCGGTTGCGGGCGAGCAGCTGCGCCACCACCTCCGGGTCGATCACGCTGCCGCCGCCCGCGACGCGGTGCAGCGCGGCGAGGAACTCCTCGACCCGGCCCACCCGCTCCTTCAACAGGTAACCCAGCCCGACGGCGCCGACCGAGAACAGGTCGGTGGCGAACGCCTGCTCCACGTACGCCGACAGGACCAGCACCGCGAGGCCGGGACGGCGCCGCCGGGCCTCCACCGCGGCCACGATGCCCTCGTCGGTGTGGGTCGGCGGCATCCGTACGTCCACGATCGCGACGTCCGGCGCATGCTCGTCGACGGCGACCAGGAATTCGCCCGGAGTACCGGCCGTGGCGACCACGTCCAGATCCTCCGCCCGCAGCAGCAGCGCCAAACCCTCACGCAGCAGCGGGTCGTCCTCGGCGATCACGATCCGCATGGCAGCTCCACGTCCATTCTCGTCGGCCCTCCCGGCGGGCTCGTCAGCGTCATCCGGCCGTCGTACGCCTCGACCCGCCGGCGGATACCGGTGAGCCCTGAGCCACGTGTCTCGTCCGCGTCGCCGCGCCCGTCGTCCTCGATGCTCACCAGCAGCCGGCCGCGCTCGCGGCGCACGGCCACGTCCACCTGGCTCGCACCGCTGTGCCGCACGACGTTGGTCAGCGCCTCGGCCACCACGAAGTAGGCGGTGGCCTCGACCGAGGCCGCGCACCGCACGGCCACGTCCACCTCCAGTCGGCAGGGCACCGCGCAGCTGCCGGCCAGGCCCGCCAGCGCACCGGCGAGACCCCGGTCGTCCAGCACCGGCGGCAGGATCCCGCGCACCACCGTACGCAGCTCACCGAGTGCCTGTTCCGCAGCGTCCTGCGCCTGCCCGAGGATCTCGTCGGCGCGGTCCGGATTGCGGCGCACGGCCCGCCGCGCGGCGCCCAGCAACACGTTGACCGCGACCAACCGGTTCTGGGTGCCGTCGTGCAGCGACCGCTCGATCCGGCGCAGTTCGACAACGTGGGCGTCCAGGGCCGCGGCGCGGGTGGCGGTCAGCTCGGCCACCCGCAGCGACAGGTCGACACCCGGCGGCGGAGGCAGCAGCCACCGGCTCGGCCAGGCCTGGAGACGGGCCAGGACGGGGCTGAACCAGATCGCGGCGGCCAGCCAGCCCACCCCGAGCAGGCCGACAGCGAGTGCCTCGGACAATCCGTCGACGCGCCACCAGACGATCCCCGGTGCGCCGGCGTCGGCAGGGATCAGCCGGTACCACAGCGGGAAGGTGACGTCCTGCACGGCATAGAGTGGCAGCGCGAGGCCGACCAACCCGGTCACCAGGCCGATGAGCGAGTACAGCGCGACCCAGCCGAGCTCCCGGCGCACGAACGGATCGCGCGTCGCCGCCCGCAACCCGGCCGGCACCGGCCCCGGCGTGGGGATCGGCTCGCCCCCGCGGGACAGCCGGGCCCGCTCGCGGTCGGCCACCGAGCGCACCGCCCGCAACGCACCGGGCGCCGCCAGCAGCCCCACCCCGCCCAGGCAGGTCACCGCCACGATCGCCGCCCAGAGCAGCGCGCCCAGCGCCAGCGTGGCGGTGCCCAGCCCTCCGACGAGGTGCTCCAGGGCGTCGACCGAGGCGCGAACCCGGCCCCGCACGTACGCCATCGACCCACCTCCGCAGCCAACATAGGCCACCGCGAGCCCCGCCCAGCAAGTCCGGCGCGGAAGGTACAGCCTGCTGTACCACTGTCGTCGAGCTGGCGGGATCGTCTCCGCCCGCGCCGCCTACCTAGCGTCGACGGCGTCGAGGAACGTTCGCCGAATGGAGGCAGTCATGACCGATCCGTGCCGCATCACCGAGGCCCCGGCCGCCGCACCGAAGAAGCCGGGCGGCCTGCTGCGCCCGCTGCTGTGGCTGGTGCTCTTCGTCAGCGCGGCGGCCAACGTGGTGCTGTCGACCGCGGCGGACAACCAGTGGATCAGCTCGGCGTTCGGCCTGGTGGCGTTGCTCTGCGCGGTCGCGCTGATCGTCCACCACCGCCGTAACCGGGCGCGCGAGTCGTAGGGACACAAACCCCACACCGGGACGCTGGCGCGAGCCGCGGCACTCGCCGACCGTCCCGGTGTGGGTTTCTGTGGCCCTTCTCTTGACTTTGCCTATAACCGGGCGTAAACAAAGCACAAGCAAAACCGAAACGGCGGTGAAACAACAAGATGTACGCCGAGGAACGACAGCAGGAGATCCTCCGCATCGCCCGGGATGTGGGCCGGGTCGAGGTGGCTGGCCTGGCCGACGGGCTCAACGTGACGTCGGAGACCATCCGCCGTGATCTCACCATCCTGGAGCGGGCCGGCGTGCTGCGCCGGGTCCACGGTGGAGCGATCCCGGTCGAACGGCTCGGTTTCGAGCCCGCGCTGGCGGCGCGGGACGCGGTGCTCATCGAGGAGAAGGAGCGCATCGCCAAGCTCGCCCTGAGCGAGGTGCCGGAGGAGGGCGCCATCATCCTCGACGCCGGCACCACCACCGCCCGGCTGGCCCAGCTGCTGCCGGTGGACCGAGAGTTGACCGTCGTGGTCAACTCGCCGGTCATCGCCACGACCCTCGGTACCTATGCCAACCTCAACGTCCTGCTGTTGGGTGGACGGGTCCGCGGGAAGACCCTCGCGACCGTCGACGACTGGGCGCTGGCGCCGTTGGCGGAGCTCTACGTCGACGTCGCGTTCGTCGGCACCAACGGCATCTCGGTCGAGCGTGGACTGACCACCCCGGACCCGGCCGAGGCGGCGGTGAAGCGGGCGATGGTCCGCGCGGCCCGCCGCACGGTGCTGCTCGCCGATCACACCAAGCTCGGCAACGACTATCTGGCCCGGTTCGCTGAGCTGGCCGACCTCGACCTGCTCATCACCGACAGCCGTGCCGACCTCGACCTGGTCGGTGACCTGGAGTCCGCGGGCGTTCGGGTGGTACGCGCATGATCGTCACCGTCACCCTCAACCCCAGCCTCGACCGGGCCGTGGAGGTCGACTCCCTCACCCGGGGCGAGGTCATCCGGGCTGCCACCGCTCACCTCGACCCCGGCGGCAAGGGCGTCAACGTATCCCGTGCCCTGCTGGCCAACGGGGTTCCCTCGGTAGCGGTGTTGCCGTCCGGCGGTGACGAGGGCAACCAGCTCATCCGCCTCCTCGAGGACGAGGGTGTGGAGGTCCTCGCCGTGTCGATCTCCGGACGGACCCGTTCCAACATCACCCTGGCCGAGCCCGACGGCACGGTCACCAAGATCAACGAACCTGGCCCGGCCCTGTGCCGCGCCGAGTTCGACGAGGTGATCGACCGTGTGCTCGCCCGCGCCACCGGTGCCGACTGGGTCGTGCTGTGTGGCAGCGTCCCGCCCGGCCTGCCCGCCGACGCGTACGCCCAGTTGTGCCGGAAGCTGCGCGCTGCCAACGTCAGAGTCGCCGTCGACACCAGCGGTCCTGCGCTGCGCGAGGCCGCCCTGGCCGGGGCGACCCTGCTCAAACCCAACCGCGACGAACTGGCCGACGTGGTCGGCACCCCGCTGAAGGACCTCGACGATGTGGTCGATGCCGCCCAAACCCTACGGGCGTGGGGAGCCGGCACCGTGGTGGCCAGCCTCGGCGCTGACGGCGCTGTCCTGGTCGACGCCGAGGGGGTCCGCACCGGCACCTGTCCGGTCGCCCGGCCCCGTAGCACCGTCGGTGCCGGCGACGCGCTGCTCGCCGGGTTCCTCGCCGCGGGCGCGCAGGGTGCCGCCGCCCTCGCTGAGGGCCTGGCCTGGGGCGCCGCCGCGGTGAGCCTGCCCGGCAGCCGGATGCCCGGCCCCGCGGACATGTTCCGCCACGACGTCACCATCCATCTCTAGCTGGACGAGCTTCTTCCCCCGCGGCCGTCTGGACCGCCCTTCATGAAGGAGATACCCCCGTGACCTCCTCTTCCTACACACCAGAGGTAAAGGGCCAGGGCCCCAAAGCCACCGTGCAACGCCTCGGCGGCTACCTGGCCGCGATGGTCATGCCCAACATCGGCGCGTTCATCGCCTGGGGCCTGATCACCGCACTGTTCATCCCGACCGGCTGGCTGCCCAACAAGACCCTGGCCGAACTGGTCGGCCCGATCATCAGCATCCTGCTACCGGTGCTCATCGGGTACACCGGCGGCCGGCTGGTCCACGGCCAGCGCGGTGCCGTCGTGGGCGCGGTGGCGACCATGGGCCTCGTCGTCGGCGCGGATGTGCCGATGATTCTCGGCGCGATGATCATTGGGCCGCTCACGGCCTATGTCCTCAAGCTGTTCGACGGCCTGGTCGAGAACAGGATCCGTCCCGGCTTCGAGATGCTTGTCGACAACTTCAGCGCCGGCATCATCGGGGCCGCGATGGCCATCGGCGGTGTCTACGGCATCGGCCCGGTGGTCGAATGGCTCACCAAGCAGGCCGGCTCGGGCGTCGACTGGCTCGTCGGCAAGGACCTGCTGCCGCTGACCTCGGTGCTGGTCGAACCCGCCAAGGTGCTCTTCCTCAACAACGCCATCAACCACGGCGTGTTCGGTCCGCTGGGCATCGCCGAGGCGGCCGACAAGGGCAAGTCGATCCTGTTCATGATCGAGTCGAACCCCGGCCCCGGCCTCGGTCTGCTGCTCGCCTTCATGGTCTTCGGCCCCCGCGCGCTGCGTCCCAGCGCCCCGGCCGCGATCATCGTGCAGTTCCTCGGCGGCATCCACGAGATCTACTTCCCGTACGTGCTGATGAAGCCGAAGCTGATCCTCGCCATGATCGCCGGGGGTGCGGCCGGCGTCGGCACCTTCGTGATCACCGGTGCGGGCCTGGTCGCCACCCCCTCGCCGGGCAGCATCTTCGCCTACCTCGCGGTCACTCCCAAGGGCGGCCACTTCGGCGTCATTCTCGGCGTCGTGATCGCCGCCGCCGTCACCTTCGCGGTCGCCTCGGCCCTGCTCGGCTTCGGTCGCGGCGAGCCCGCGGCGGACGCTGTCGGCCCGGACGAGGAGACGGCTGTCGGCCCAGCTGAGGAAAGGGTCGTCGACCCCGACGAGACCCTCGACAAGTCGGCGAAGCAGGAGGTCTGAACCAGATGCCCACCATCAACGGCACCGAGATCAAGAAAGTGGTCGTCGCCTGCGACGCCGGCATGGGCAGCAGCGTGATGCTGGCCAGCCAACTTCGACGGCAACTGGCGAAGAGCGCGGTGACAGTCGAGCACACACCGGTCAACTCGATCCCGGCGGACGCCGACGTGGTCATCTGCCACCAGGGGCTTGCCTCGCGAGCCAGGGTCAGCGCGCCCGACAAGGTGATCGTGCCGATCCAGGTGTTCATCGGCGACCCGGCCGTCAGCAGGGTCGTGAACGCGGTACAGCGCGGTGGTGAGCTGAGTGGCTGAGTTGCTGGCCCGTGACGCGATCCGGCTCGACGAACGGGCCGGATCGCGGGACGAGGCGATTCGCCGCTGCGGCGCGGTACTCGTCGAGGTCGGCGCGGTCGCCCCGGCGTACGTGGACGCGATGCTCGCCCGTGAGCAGAGCGTCTCCACGTACATCGGGGAGGGCGTCGCCATCCCGCACGGCACGCTGCACAGCAAGGAGTCGATCCAGCGCGACGCCCTCGCGGTACTGCGCTTCCCCGACGGCGTCGACTGGGGCGGCTCCGACGTGCGGGTCTGCGTCGCCATCGCCGCGGCCGGCGACGGGCACGTGGACATTCTGGCCCAGCTCGCCTCGGTGCTGATGGACCCGGCGCAGGCGCAGCGGCTACGGGAGTCGACGAGCGCCGATGACGTGATCACCATCCTTGAAGGGAAGCCATCGTGAAGGTTGTCCGGTTCCACGCACCCGGTGACGTCCGCATCGAGGACGGGCCCGAGCCCATTCCGGGCCCCGCCGACGTGAAGATCCGCGTCCGGGCCTGCTCCACCTGCGGCACCGACGTGAAGATCTCACGCTTCGGTCACCACCACATCGCCCCACCGCGCGTCATGGGCCACGAGATCGCCGGCGAGATCATCGAAGTCGGCGGCGACGTCACGGGCTGGCAGCCGGGGGACCGGGTCCAGGTCATCGCCGCCATCCCGTGCGGTGACTGTGCCGAGTGCCGGCGCGGCCGGATGACCGTGTGTCCCAACCAGGTGTCGATGGGGTACCACTTCGACGGCGGGTTCGCCGAATACCTGGTCGTGCCGCACAACGTCCTCGCCGTTGACGGGCTCAACCGGATCCCCGAGGGACTCAGCTTCGCCGAGGCGTCCGTCGCCGAACCTCTCGCCTGCGTCCTCAACGGCCAGAACCTCGCCGGTGTGGGGGAGGGCGACGACGTGGTCGTCGTGGGTGCCGGGCCGATCGGCTGCCTGCATGTCCGGCTGGCCCGGGCGCGCGGCGCGGCCCGGGTGTTCCTCGTCGACCTCAACCGCGAACGCCTCGATCTGGCCGCCAACCTGGTAGAGCCGGACGCGGCGATCTGCGGCGCCGAGACCGACGTCGTCGACGCGGTACTCAAGCTCACCGAGGGGCGCGGTGCCGACGTCGTCATCACCGCCACGGCCGCCGGCGCCGCCCAGGAGCAGGCGGTGCAGATGTCCGCGCGGCAGGGCCGGATCAGCTTCTTCGGCGGCCTGCCGAAGGACAAGCCGGTCATCTCCCTGGACTCCAACCTCGTGCACTACCGCGAACTGACCATCGTCGGTGCCAACGGCTCCAGCCCCGAGCACAACAAGGAAGCGCTGCGACTCATCGCCAACGGCTCCGTCCCGGTCGCCGATCTCATCACCCACCGCCTGCCGCTCGACCGCGCCCTCGACGCCTTCGGCATCGTGGCGCGCGGCGAAGCGATCAAGGTGACGATCGAACCGTAGGAGGATCCGTTGCCCACCCGAACAGTCCTCGTCGGCTCCGCCAGCGGGCTGCACGCCCGCCCGGCGGCGCTGTTCGTCGCCGAAGCGGCGAAGCAGCCGATGCTGGTCACCATCCGCACCGGCGACAAGAAACCCGTGCCGGCCCGCAGCATGCTCGCCGTGCTGTCGCTCGGCGCCAAGAAAGGCACCGAGGTCACCCTGGAGGCCGACGGCGACGGCGCGCAGGACGCCGTCGACACCCTGGCTGACCTCCTCGAACGTGATCTGGACGCCGCGGATGCGTGAACTCCGGGGGATCGGGGCCAGCCCCGGTGGTGCGGCGGGGCCGGTATACCGGCTGGCCCCGCCTCCGGCCCTGCCGCCGTTGGCGCAGACCATTGATCCCGAGGCCGAGAAGGCGGCCGTGCGGGCGGCCGTCCTCGCCGTCGCCGCCGACCTCACCCGTCGCGCCGACACCGCAGTGGACGCGACCGCCGCGGAGGTCCTGCGCGCTCAGGTGCTGATGGCGCAGGACGAGACGCTCGTCGACGCCGCCGACACCGCCATCGACGGGGGTGTGGACGCGCCGCACGCGATCACCGACGTGCTCGCCGTGCATCGGGCCGCCTTCGAAGCCGCGGGCGGGTACCTCGCCGAGCGGGTCAGCGACCTGGACGACCTGCGGGACCGCCTCGTCGCCGCGTGCCTGGGGCTGCCGATGCCAGGCGTGCCGAACCCTGGCCACCCGTACCTGCTCATCGCCCGCGACCTGGCGCCCGCCGACACCGCCGGCCTCGAACCGGACCTGGTGCTGGGTCTGGTCACGGCCGAGGGCGGGCCGACCAGCCACACCGCGATCCTGGCCCGGACACTCGGTATCCCGGCCGTGGTCCGCTGCGCCGGCATCCTGGACGTGGCCGACGGCGCGCTGGCCACTCTCGACGGCGCGAGCGGCGTCGTGGTGGCCGGCGTCTCCGCCGAGACGGTGACCACCGTCAACGCGGACCGACTCGCGGAGATCGAACGCCGCGCCCGCTCCCGAGGCCCGGGGCGGACCGCGGACGGCCATCCCATCGCGCTCCTGGCCAACATCGGCTCCGCCCGCGACCTCACCGGCGAGGTGGAAGGCGTCGGCCTGTTCCGCACCGAGCTTCTCTACCTCGACCGCAACGACCCGCCGTCGCACGAGGAGCAGGTTGCCGCGTACCGCGATGTCTTCGCCGCGCTGCCCGGCCGCAAGATCGTCGTGCGCACCCTCGACGCCGGAGCCGACAAGCCGCTGCCGTTCCTGCGTCTGGCCGATGAACCCAACCCTGCGCTGGGCGTCCGCGGTCTGCGGGTCGCGCGGCAGACCCCCGCCGTGCTCACCACGCAGCTGGCCGCGATCGCGACGGCGGCTGCGGCGGCGGACGCCGACGTGTGGGTGATGGCGCCGATGGTCGCCACGGCGGCGGAGGCGGCAGCGTTCACTGAGTCCTGCCGCGAGCACGGCCTGCCAACCGCCGGCGTGATGATCGAGGTGCCGGCCGCGGCCCTGCGCGCCAGCCAGGTGCTGCGCCAGGTGGACTTCCTCAGCGTCGGCACCAACGACCTCAGCCAGTACACGTTCGCCGCTGACCGTATGTGCGGCGACCTCGCCGACCTGCTCGACCCGTGGCAGCCCGCGCTGATCGCGCTCCTCGCCTCCTGCGCGGCAGCCGGCGTCGAGGCGGGCAAGCCGGTTGGTGTGTGTGGAGAGGCCGCCGCCGATCCCGATTTCGCCCTGGTACTGGCAGGCCTGGGCATCACCAGCCTGTCCATGGCGCCCCGCAGCATCCCAGCGGTGCGCGAGTCCCTGGCCGCGCACACCCTGGACGAGTGCCGCCAGATCGCCGAGGCGGCCCTGGCCGCCCCCAGCCCGGAGGCAGCCCGGGCGGCGGCCGGCGCGTCGCGTCAGCTCCGGAGCGGCGACGGCGTGACGCTTCTGCCGTGAACACCGAGCCCGGCACGGCCGAGGTCAGCGACAACACGGTGTCGTGCTCATCGCGACGGTGCAGCCCGCGGTTGTTCGCCGATGTTGGCTGCCTACCACTGGACGAGGTGGCACCCTGAGTCGGTGGACTGGGCAGGGAGCCGCGGGAGGCTGACATCGGGGATTACGGTGAACAGCCTCTGATGCGTACCGCGTTGATCGTAGTGGCTGTGCTGGGTGCGGCGGCGGTTGTGGACTGGGTCCTCGGCGTGCTGGTCCGCCGCTTAGCCCATGGCCGTTACACATGGATGCTGGAGCCGCTGCGGCTAGCCTGCCGCCGTCCGGCGGCAGCGTTCCTACTGGCCGGGGTGCTGTACTACGCGCTGCCGATGGGGACGGCCGGATGGCAGCGCTCTCTGCGGCACGCCGTCGTGATAGCCCTGTTCGCATCCGGGGCATGGTTGGTAATCAAGGCACTGCACGTCGCCGAGTCGGTAGCGTTCAGCCGACTACCGGATGACCCGGTCGCCAACCGGCGGATCCGGCGAGCCCGCACCCAGATCCGTCCCGTGCGGCGACTTACCGTCGCCGTGATCACGATCGTCGCGATCGGCCTGATCCTGATCACCTTCCGGCCGGTACGCCTTTTCGGCGTGTCCGTCCTGACGTCGGCGGGAGTGGTTGGCGCACTGATCGGCCTGTCCGCCCGAACCGCGCTCGGCAATGCGTTCGCCGGTGTCCAGGTCGCCTTCGCCGACGGTCTGAATGTCGGCGACGTGCTGGTGGTCGACGGCGAATGGGGCCGGGTTGAGGAGGTGAAGCTGACCAACGTGGTGATTCGGCTGTGGGACGAGCGGATGCTCGTCCTGCCGACCACGTACTTCACCGAACGGCCGTTTCAGAACTGGACCCGGAACGAATCTCGGGTCGTCGGCAAAGTCGAGATCCATGTCGACCACACCGCCGACCTGTACGACCTGCGCCGGGAGGCGCGCCGGCTGGTCGAGTCCTCGCCGCTGTGGGATGGCGGCCAGTGGGTGCTCCAGATGATCGACTCCACCCCGCAGACGGTGGTCATCCAGGTGCAGGCCACGGCTGCCGACGGTGCCAGCGCCTGGGACCTACGCTGCGACCTGCGCGAGGGGCTGGTCGGCTATCTGCGCGACCATCATCCCCAGTGGCTGCCCCGCACCCGCAGTCAGTACCAACCCTGACCGCCTAGGTGCCGATCCGGCGGGGCTGGAGCTGTCCCGACCCTGGCCCGGTCAACTGCCAGAACTCCTGCGGCAACTGGTCGACAAAGTCCCCGTACTCCTTTGCGCTGGCAGCCTCACGGAGGGTATCCAACACGGCTCGCGCTCCGTCGGTGGCCACCTGGCGATCCACCCCTGCCCGGGACTGCACCCGCTCCAAGAATTCGGCCAGGCCGAACCGTTCCGGATCTTCGGTGCGCCTGGACACCAGACGGCGTAGCTCCTCGGGGAGTTGCGAGGCGAGGTCCCTTGCCTGGCCACCGGTGACCCGTTTTGCCACGGTCTCGAGCGTGGCGCGGGTGATCGGTTCCGCCTGCCCCGGCGGAACCTTGGGTCGTGCTGCCACCGACTGAATAAACTCGCTGTAGTTCACCTCGGACCCCCTCTCGAACCGGATTGCGGCGGGTACCCGCCGCCGTCGGGGTGAAACGGCGGCTCGTCCGCCCTCAGCGTGGTGGCGGATGGTGGTGGGTGATACGTCGGGTCACGGGCGAGTGGTACAGGCCGGAGCTGGTGATGGCGTAGAAGACGGGCAGAAGAAGGAAGATGGCCAGGCCGATCAACGGCGCGACCAGGTAGCCGACCAACCCCGCGAGGACGTACAGGACGACCCCGGCGAGGGCTCTGAACCGCTCGACGTGAAAGAAGCCGCTCTTGGCCTGGTTTTTGAGCAGGTCCGGGTTCTTCGCCAGGTAGTGGTAGAACGCCAGCCAGGTAGCGCACAGCACCGCGCCGATCAGCGCGTAGAAGGCGACGGCCACCCGCTGGTCGGCGTTGTCGTGCTCCTGGAGCGCATGCGACACGACGGCGGTCGGGAACGGCAGCAGCGCCGTGCTGAACAGCACGAGCAGGTTCACCCAGTGCAGGCCGCGATCGGTCTGTTGAATGCGGTTGAACGCCGCCTTGTGGTTGAGCCAGACGACGGCCACATACGAGTAGGACGCGAGATAAGCGACGTACGAGGGCCACTGGCCGAGCAGGCCAGACAGGAGGTGGCCAGGAGGAACGTCCGGTACCCGAAGATCCAGGACCAGCAACGTGATGATGATGGCGAAGATGGCGTCGCTGAACGCCACCGCGCGGCTGGTGTCTGACCGGTCGCCCAGGTCTGCGTCTGGCCCGCTCATCGACTGCGCCTACCCAGGGTCGTCTGCGGCAAACGACCGGACATCCAGGTCGGGAATGCCGCAAGTCCTGCGGACCGGGCGCATCCGGACCGGACGACGCGTCCGGCGACCGGGCGCGCGCGGTGGTGGCCGGATCGGTGGTCGGTAACAACTTCGACCCGCCCCTCTGCCGCGGTATGGAGGCGATCTCTGTTCCGCTGCTCAGGACGTCAACCGGCGTGGGGCCCAGGCCCGGGCTGATCCTCCCGACCCTGAACCCCGCCCAGTCAGGCCGTCGCCATCTGGTGGACGTTCTCGCCCTGGGCGAACTCCTCGACCATCTGGGCGCAGAAGGCCGGAAGGTCGCTGGGGTTGCGGCTGGTGACCAGGCCGTTGTCGACCTGCACCTGCTGATCCACCCAGGTCCCGCCCGCGTTGCGGATGTCGGTGCGCAGGCTCGGGAATGAGGTGACGGTCCGGCCGTTCACCATGCCGGTCTCGACCAACGACCAGGGGCCGTGGCAGATCGCCGCCACCGGCTTTCGTTGCTGGAAGAACGCCCGGACGAAATCCATCGCCTGCGGGTTCATCCGGAGCCGGTCGGGGTTGACCGTCCCGCCCGGCAGCAACAGGGCGTCGTAGTCGGCCGCATTGGCCTCGGCCACGGTCCGGTCCACCCGATAGTGGTTGGCCGGATTGATGTCCTGGTTCATCGACTGGATCTCACCGGAATTCAAGGAGATCAGGTGGACCTCGGCCCCCGCCTGCTCCGCGGCGGCTCGGGACTGGGTGTACTCCACGTCCTCCACCCCGTCGGCGGCGAGGCAGGCGACTCGTTTGCCGGTCAGTGGCTGCTGGCTCTGCGCCATTTTTGCGGCCTTCCCGTTCGCGGCGCCACCCCGTCGGTGGCGCATCGTTCGCTCGCGGTCGCCTTCCCGGCGTCGGCGCCGGGAAACAGGCCACCGAACGCCACTCAAGGACGGACAAACCCGCCTGTACGCCCGCCGCTCAGCGAGAGCCGCGCGGAGAAAGGTCGCGCCACGAGAGTGCTTCCTGTCGCAGCGGGTAACGCACCCAACACAAACGGTACCCAGGATCCTGGAAAGGTCGCCATGACTCTCCCCGCCGCATCGATCGAGCTACCAACCGGCCAGACCATGCCCGTGCTCGGCCAGGGCACGTGGTACCTGGGCGATCGCCCGGAGAGACGGCAGGGCGAGTTGGCCGCCCTACGCGCCGGGCTCGACCTGGGCATGTCCATGATCGACACCGCGGAGATGTACGGTGGCGGCGCTTCCGAGGAACTCGTCGGCGAGGCGATCACCGGACGACGCGACGACGTCTTCCTGGTCGACAAGGTGCTGCCGTCCAACGCCAGTCGGCGGGGAACAGTGCAGGCCTGCCGCCGAAGCCTGCAACGACTCGGCGTCGACCACATCGACCTCTACCTGCTGCACTGGCGTGGCACGCATCCACTCGCCGAGACGATCGAGGCGTTCGCCGAACTCGTCGACGCCGGTGACATCGGCCAGTGGGGCGTGAGCAACTTCGACCTTTCCGACATGACGGAGCTGATCGAGGCGGGCGGAAGCGACTGCGCGACCAATCAGATCCTGTACAACCTCACCCGCCGGGGGCCCGAGTACGACCTGCTGCCGTGGCTGCGCGAGCACCGGATCCCGGTGATGGCGTACTCCCCGATCGAGCAGGGCCGACTGCTCGGCCACGACCAGATCGCGGAGGTCGCCGCCCGGCACGGGGCGACGCCCGCTCAGGTCGCGCTCGCCTGGGTGCTGAGGCAGGAAATGGTTTCGGCCATCCCCCGATCGTCCAACCCGGAACACACACGGGAGAACGCGGAAGCACGCGACCTGCAACTGACCGAGGAGGACGTGGCGGCACTCGACACCGCGTTCCCACCGCCGGCCGGCCCGCAACCGCTGGAGATGTTGTAGGACCTTCGGCCGCTTCGGCAGGAGCCAGGCGACGTCACCACCGCGTCGGTGGCGGAACTGCGCAAGTGTCGCAAACACCCCTGCGCGGTCCGCCCTTTATGAAATTGTTTGCACTGAAGGGTGCTGGTTATCGACGCACCCGCACGAGTAGATCAAGGGACAGGGGCGGACATGAGGTGGCTGATCGGTGGTGCGGCCGTGATTGGCGGCGGGATGGTCGCCCGGCGCCTACTCGGTGGGGCTGGCCGGGGCGATGACCAGTGGCAACGGGCTCAGGCCCGGCGGCGCGGGGCGCGGTGGCATGTGGCGACGGTGAACCGACCGGCGGGTGACGTCGCCCCGGGCGGTCAGTTCCCCGAGCCGCTGGCCGGGCTCGGCGACGCCGTCGAGGTCCAGGTCCGGCCCGCCCCCGGCGGCCGGGGGACCGAGATCGCCGTACGGCTGCGCGACGGCGCCCGACTCCCTGTTGTCGCCGCGGCCCGACGGGTCACCGGCCGAGATCCTGAACAGGCGATCCGGGCTGCGCTGCGAGAGTCGAAGCAACTGATCGAGACCAGTGAGGTCCTGCACCCGGACTATCCGCCCACGACCGAGCCGACTCCGATGAACAAGCCACTGCGAATGGCCACCCGACAGGGTCGGCGGGAGGGACGACTGTGAAGGCGCTGGTCTGGGAGGGAGCCAACGAGCTCGCGGTGCGGCAGGTTCCGGACCCGCAGATCCGCAACGAGCAGGACGCCATCGTGCGGGTGCGTCGGACGGTGACCTGCGGTTCGGACCTGCATTTGCTCGGCGGGTACATCCCGTTCATGGAACGCGGCGATGTCCTCGGGCACGAGTTTCTCGGCGACATCGTCGAGGTCGGTCCGCAGGTCCGCAACCACAAAGTAGGAGACCGCGTCGTCGTCTGCTCATTCGTCTCCTGCGGCAAGTGCTGGTACTGCCAGCAACAACAGTTCTCGCTGTGCGACAACGGGAACACGAACCCGATGATCAGCGAGAACGTCTGGGGCGCCGCGCCCGGCGGCTGCTACGGCTACTCGCACGCACTCGGGGGCTTCGCCGGCAGCCACGCCGAGTTCATCCGCGTCCCCTACGCCGACCAGGGTGCCTTCACCGTCCCGGACGAGGTGAGCGACGAGCGCGCGCTCTTCGCCTCCGACTCCGCGCCGACCGGTTGGATGGGCGCTGACCTCGCCGGGGTCAAACCGGGCGATGTCGTGGCGGTCTGGGGTGCTGGCGCGGTCGGACAAATGGCGGCTCGGGCGTCCGTGCTGCTCGGTGCCGATCGGGTGATCGTGATCGACCGACTCGACAACCGGCTCCAGATGGCCCAGACACATCTCGGCGTCGAGACGCTGAACTACGAGCAGCAGGACGTCAGCGGCGAATTGCTGGAGCGCAGTGGCGGTCGAGGCCCGGACGTGTGCATCGAGGCAGTGGGAATGGAGTCGCACAGCAGCGGTCCGCAATTCTGGTATGACCAGGTCAAGCAGCAGTTGCGGATCGAGTCCGACCGACCGATCGCCGCGCGGGAGGCGATCTACAACTGTCGCAAGGGTGGCAGTGTGTTCATCTTGGGGGTATACGCCGGCCTGGTGGACAAGTTTCCGCTCGGTGCGGTGATGAACAAGGGGCTGACACTGCGGGGCGCGCAGCAGCACGGACAGCGCTACATTCCCATGCTGCTGGAGCGGATGGCCCGCGGCGAGCTGGTCACCGAGCATCTCGCGACCCACACGATGCCGTTGGACGAAGGGCCGCACGGCTACGAGATATTCAAACAGAAACTCGACGGTTGCGTGCGAGCCGTTTTCCAACCCTACAACTGATTCCGCCGTCGCCAGTGCCCCTGGCGCCGTAGCGCGACCGCACTTGCCGGATTGCCCCCGGCCAGCTCGTACGCGCTGAGGTCCACGGCGAACCGCCGGCAAGCCTGAACCGCTTCGGTGATGGCATGCCAACCCCTCGCCGGTCCGATCGCGACCCCGGCGGCGTGCACCCGCTCAGCTTCCGCCGCGGGACCGCTCCCTGCCCTTCTCCTCCCGCCAGCCGCCGGGTTGGGGGTGGTAGCCGTAAGCGGCAGCCCGGACCGTCTCCTCGTTCTCCAGCCCTGAGCCAATCGCGCCGCCGACAGTGGCCAGTGAGCTGGTGATCCAGGCGAGCGTCAGATAATCGCCGGCATTCACCGGCCGCTGCAGAATCTGTTGCAGCACGGATGTGTCGATCAGCAGCGCCCCGACGAGCGCCGTTCCCACGAACAGCACCACGTAGGACACTGCCGTGGCCAGAGTGAGAGTGAGGATCGTACCCAGGTTGAACAGTCGTGCCAGGTCACTCGGTGTCTCGCGGCTCGGTTTTTCCCAGAGGTCGTGCGCAACGATCAGCCAGGCCACCAACGCGCTCAGCCCGAGCACCATGATCACAGCGAGCCGGAGTCCGCCGAGGGCATCGCCCATCTGCCAGATGGTGTCCGTGGTGAGCGCGAACGCAGCCGTGCCGAACGCGCCGACCAGCAGCTTGGACAGGCCCAGCAGGGCGCGCCCAGGGCGGTTGGCTCGGACCATGCCGGTCAACAGGCGCGCACGGCCGATCAGCCCCGAAGCGAGGTAACGGCGCTCACCGGCGTCGGCCCCGCCGATCACTCGACGAACGGCGGGAATCCGGCGTGCCCTCTCGGCTGGTGCCCGGTCGGCCGGCGGCCCCCGGTGGTCGGAGGCGTCGGTCAGCAGCCGGCCCACCAGATCCGGAACGGCTGCGCGGACCGAGCGCATCTGGCGCAGTCCCAGCGCGGGCAGGGAAATCATCCCGACTTGGCGCCGGCCAGAGGTCTGCGCGACCAGGGGCACCCTCTCGGCATGCAGGGGCAGATCGGTCAGACAGATGGCGACGTCCCACTGATCGTCCGTGCGCCGCCTAGCAAGATCGTCGAGCAGGGCCTCCGCGCCGCCGTCGCGGCGCGGCACCACCTCCCCCCAGCCTTCCCGGACGGTCCACCGCACGTCCGCGCGCACCCGCTCGGTGAGCCCGCTGGCCAGCTCCGCAGCGAGCCTCGCAGCCACCCGGGCCGGGTGGTCCGGTGGGGTTGCCACCAGTCCCACGACGATCTCCGGGCGTTGCCGTTCGCTCTGGGTCATCGGTGCTCCTCACCGGTAGCCGGGCTCGGGCGGCGACGGCGAGAACCGGGGGCGTTACGCGCCGTCGCGGCAGCTCCCGTGCCGCTGACGTAGTGGTGGAGCCAGGCCGCCGAGGGGAGCGCCCCGACCAGTCCGTACAGCGCCAACGCCACGCCTGCGTCGAACCGGGCGGCCCCGCCCACGCAGCCTAAAAGACCACTCCGAAGGGTGCAGCGGATTCGGGCCACAGACAACGGCCACGACGGGTGTCCCCGTCGTGGCCGTTCAGTCATCTCACCGTGCCGCGCTCTGCACGGGGCGGGTCAGCTCTTGAAGGCGTCCTTGATCTCCTCGCCGGCCTGCTTGGCGTTGGCGCTGGCCTGGTCGCAGGTGGCCCCTGGCCTGCCCTTGACCTGCGGCGGGCCCGCCCCAGAAGGGGCGGGCCCGCACGCGAGAGAGTCAGGTCAGCCGACGCGGCGCCGGCCCCACACACCGGCGATGACCGCGACGCCGATCGCGGCGAAGACGACCTGGATGAGCAGCTCGATCCAGTCGGGGCCGCTGGTGTCGGCCAAGCCGAGGGCACCGGCGACGAGCGTGCCGAGGATCGCGGCGAGGACACCGATCGCGAGGGTGAGCCAGATCGAGATGTTCTGCTTACCCGGTACGACCAGCCGGCCCAGCGCGCCGATGATCAGACCGATGACAATGGCGGCGAGGAAGCCGGAGATTTCCATGAGGGCCGTCCCTCCAGAGGGGTTGTCGTCGGCCCGATGATTGCCCCACGCGGCCAGCGGCAAAACCACCCCGCCCGGCGACGGGTGCGCTGGCCCGTGTTCCGAAAAGGCAGAGGCCCGGCGGCCAGGAGTTGCCGTGGCCGCCGGGCACCCGGTGTTACTTGGCGCCGCCGGTCAGTGCGACCAGCGCGCTGGCGGTGCGGAA
The DNA here is from genome assembly GCF_040607895.1 of Micromonospora sp. NPDC005220. Lineage (NCBI taxonomy): Bacteria > Bacillati > Actinomycetota > Actinomycetes > Micromonosporales > Micromonosporaceae > Micromonospora > Micromonospora sp. NPDC005220. Next base: position 80,120 of record NZ_JBEXHP010000013.1, on the reverse strand, counting down.
GTACGGGTTGCGGCCGAGGTCGCCGACGGTGGTGATGTTGAAGGCGTCCTTGAGTAGCTTGGCGTCGCCGTCGCTGACCCCGGCGAGGGCCGCCACCGGGGCGTCGACCAGCTCGGTGAGGGACTTGTCCTGATAGGCCTTGTCGACCAGTTTAGTGAAGTCGGCGGTGACGGGCATGCACACTCCTTCGCGATCCCGGTCGGACAATCCGACCGGAGGTGGACGATCATCGCGAATTAGATCATTGTCGTGGCGGCCGCGTCCACTGTGGAGACAACGGCGGCCTCGTTTTCGTCCTCACCTGCGGTGGGAACGGGCCGCAGCCGGACGCGGGTGATGGCACGGCCGGTCACCTCCGCCACCTCGGCGATGAAGCCGGGCAGATGCACGGTCTCGCCCGCGGCGGTCGGAATGTGGCCGAGGTGGGCCAGGACCAGACCGGCGACGGTCGTGTAGTCGCCGGCCTCCAGGGTCTCCTCGTCCAGGTCGACCCCGATGTCCTGCAGGTCGTGCAGCAGCTGCGACCCGTCCGGCGCTGTGACGACGGCTTGCACGTCGCGGTCGGTCTCGTCGTGTGCACCAACGCCATCTCGCTACCCGCGAACACCGCGTTCACCACCACCAACACCGACACCAGCGCGACCTGCGCGCCATAGCCGCCGCCGGCTGATCCTGACCTCCTCGCCCCGGGCCATCCGGACCCTCGACCGTAGCGGCAGCGGGAAGGGCACCTTACGAATACGGTCACCGGGGGCATTTCCCGCCAAGAACGGGGAAACACCCGCCGGTGCCGGACCTCATCACCCTGCCCTGGCCGCTGTCGCTCAGCGCCGCGGTGTTCGTCCTCGCCGGGGCGGTCACCGTGGCCGGCAGCGTGCGCCTCGCCGGGCTCGGCGACGCCCTCGCCGACCGGACCGGCTGGGGTGAGGCGCTGTTCGGCGTCGTGTTCTTCGGCGTCGTCACCGGCCTGTCCGGCATCATCATGACCGTCGTCGCCGCCGGCAGCGGCCAAGCCAGCCTCGGCTACAGCAACGCCGTCGGCGGTATCGCCGCCCAGACCACCGCCGTCGCCGTCGCCGATGCCTTCCACCGCCGCGCCAACCTCGAACACGCGGCCGCGTCGCTGTCGAACCTGCTCTCCGGCTGCCTGCTCATCGCCCTGCTCGCCCTCGCCCTGCTGGCCAGCTACATCCCCGAGACGAGCATTGCCGGCGTCAACCCGATGTCGGCCGTGCTCGTCGCCACCTACATCGGCGGGCTCGTGCTCATCCGCCGCGCCGGCGCGCAACCGATGTGGCAGGCCATCGCCACCGCCGAAACCCGCCCCGACGTCCCCCACCACGAGAACGCCCTCAGCCAACGCTCACCGGTGTGGCTGTGGACCGATTTCGCCGTCGTCGGCCTCCTCGTCGCCGCCGGCGGTTGGCTCGTCGCCCTCGCCGCTGAAAGCGTCGTGGAGACCACCGGCCTCACCGCCGGATTCGTCGGCGCCGTCCTCATGGGCGTGGTCAACGCCCTCCCGGAAACCGTCACCGCCATCGCCGCCGTACGCCGCGGCGCGGTCACCCTCGCCATCGCCGCCGTCCTCGGCGGCAACATCCTCGACGTGCTCACCCTCGTCGCCGGCGACATCGCCTACCAGCACGGCTCGATCTACCACGCCGCCGGAGATCAAGAACTGCTCGCGACCACCACCAGCCTGCTCATGACCGCCACCCTCCTCGGAGGTCTACTCATCCGCCAAACCTGCGGCTGGGGCCGCCTCGGCTTCGAAGGTGTTCTGCTGCTGGCCAGCTACGCCGCGATGACCGTCATCCTCGCCCTGTAGCCACCACCCCACAACACAGGCCTCGCGTCACCGGCGATCAACGGTCCCGGGACGGATCGGTCGTCCGGGTACGCAGCCACGCATCGAAGTCACGGGCCACGATGCGTTCGTCGGTGACACCGTCGGCGGCTGGCGAGCACAGCCAGCGGATCGGCGCGGCCATGACAGCGGGGTCAAGCATCTGCTCGCGGACCGCCTGGGGCATCCCGTCAGGGATCATGCCGGTACGGGTCGCCCCGCCGGGCAGGAGCACGTTGACCCATACCGAGTGCTCGCGCAGATCGGCGGCCATGATGCGGGACAGCGCCTCGGACCCCGCTCGTGACGGGCCGTAGGGCACGAAACCTCTACGGATCATGGTCTCCTCGTTGAGCGAGATGTTCACGATGCGTCCGCCGCCGGCGGCGAAGAAGGTCGGTACGACCGCGCGGGCGACCAGGAAGTAGCCGGTGAGGTTCGTGTCGATCACGTCCCGGAAACCGTCGGGGGTGACCTCCCAGAAGCCCCGAGGTTCGGTGAAGAACTCCGGGTTCACGGTCCGCATGCCAATCCCCGCGTTGTTGACCAGCACATCCAGTCCGCCCAGGCGGTCGACCGTCCGGCGGACACCGTCGGCCACCGAGCGCTCATCCCGGACGTCCATGGCGACGCCACCGACCCGCCCGCGATCCGCGTCGATCTGCTCGGCGACCTGGGCGGTGCGGCCCTCATCGCGGCCGGTGACGACCACCCGCGCGCCACTGTCGGCCAGCGCCTCGGCCATCGAGCGGCCAAGGCCGCTGGTCGCCCCCGTGACCAGGACCCGTACGCCGGAAAGGGACTCGTCGGGCCTCACGTCACGTACGGTCATGAATCAATCGTCCCTCATACGTCTGGACAGAACGGTGGTGCCGGCCGCGCGGCCGTCACCACACCTACCCGGACTACCCCGCGACCGGGTCTCATCACGTCGTCAGGCACATTGACCGCACTGACCCGTCCGGGCTGCTGGACGCGGCCCTTCCGTCCCGCGTTTGGCGGCTGGAGGCGCGGGAACACCTCGCCGATCGGGGCCCAGGTGACCCGCCACGTCTGTCGTCCGGCAGCGCTGGCGATGCCGGCGAGACCCGAGGAGGAGCGAGGATGAGCCCACGCAGGACAACCGTCCCGGCACGCAGACCACCAGGGCCCGCCAAGGCCACCGGGGCGACGAAGATGCCGCCGAGCCGGAAGGCGGCGGCCAAGAAGGTCGCCGCTGCCACGAAGCGGGCTACCGGCGCGAGCGCAGCCAAGACGCCCGGCGAGAAGCCCACGCCGACCACGCCCCGCGTCGCCCGGAAGACGGACGTTTCCGCCACCACGGCCTCGCCCAGCCGCAGGCCGACGGCGAAGGCGGTCGCCGCCAAGAACGCACCACCAAAGAAGGCGCCCGCAGCGAGGGCCGCGGCGAAGAAGGCACCGGCGAAGAAGGCCGCGCCGACCCGGGCCCGCACCACGTCCGCCACCAGGGCACCGGCCAAGAAGGCGACCACCATGGAGTCGTTCGGCAACCGGCGTACGGCGCGGAAGACCTGAACGTCGACGCCTGCCCGATGTGTCGCACCAGCTCGCTGACCGTTGGGGAGGCGTGAAGCCACCCCTAATGACGATCAGTCGGCGAAGAGCCGGGTGATGGACCGGATGTGGTGGTCCATGGCGGCTCTGGCGACGGTGTCGTTGCGATCCCGGATCGCGGTTCGTATCAAATCGTGGTCGTGATTTCGGGGGTCGACGGCGCCAGCGATGGGTGCGGCGCCGGCGAAGCTGTACATCAGGAAGTCTGACAGTACCCACATGCGCTGGCTGAGGTCGGCTATGAGCGGCGAGCGGGCCATCCGGTGGATGACCCGGTGGAAGACGGCGTTGTACCGGAAGTAGTCGCGACTCCGTTGGACGACCTCGGGGGTGTGTTCCGCTTGGTGTAGCAGCTCGAGCGCGTGGTCGAGCTCTGCGAGTTCCTCTGGAACGTGTCGAAGGGCCGCTGCTGCTGCGATGTCACCCTCGAATGAGCCGAACACGCCGAAGAAGTCGCGCGCCTCCTGCTGGGTGTACTGCCGGACGACACAGCCGCTCTGGGGCACGATCTCCACGAGTCCCATCGTGGCGAGTCGTCGCAGCGCCTCCATGACGGGCTGTTTGCTGACCCCGAACTCTTCCTTGATCGCATCGATCGGCACGCGCGAGCCGGGTGGGTACGTGCCCTCGACGAGCTGTTCCTGCAGGCGGTCGAACAGTAGACGTCCCAACGGGACGTCGGTTCTTCCCGATTCGGTGGCTGTGCTCATCGCGGTTCCCAATCTCTGGCGCTGGGCACAAGCCAACCATGTCGACGAGTCTCGTCGGTCGTGCTCAGTCGAGTGTCACAGTGGTCAGGCCGAAACCCGCGATCAGCTCACGGATCGGTCGGTAGTAGCTGTACTGAACGCTGTAAGCGCCACAGGATCCTAGTGCGGCATAGGCTGCGATCCAGGTCCGCACCTCGTGCGAGGAGTTCCCGGCGATCCGGGCCATCTCCTCTGGCGTCCACGCATCCAGGCTGGTCAGGTCACCCGAGGCGAGGGTGGCCATGAGGGCGCGGTCCCAATCGGGGGCGAGGTCCTGGATGTCTGCGGTGCCTGCGGCAAAGGCCCGGGCGGTGTCGATGACGCGCTGCTCTCGTTCCTTCCGCCAGCCTGGAGTCGCGGGCCGATGGTGGCCCAGCAGGACCCGGCGCTGCTCGGGCGTGCCAGTCGCCAGTCGAGGGACGGGGGGGTCGTGGGAGAGACCGCCAGAGGCGATGAGCAGGGTCCGCATGTCCAACTGGGCCACGTGGCGCCCGACGGCTTCGCCGAGAAGCCGGACTCGCTGGAGCGGGGTGAAGGGTGGTGCGACTGAGTTGAGAAAGATCGGCACCGTCTGGCGGGCGGCGATGTCGCCGAAAAGGATCTCCATGGGCTGGACCGCGCCGTGGTCGAGTTCCATGTCAAGAGAGACCGCGAGGTCGATGCCTGCCGACATGACGGCCTCGGCGATCCCCCGTGCGATGTCCTCTGGAACGTTGAGGGAGCCCGCTTGGGTGCCGTAGTCGCCGACGCTGCTCGCCGCGTAGCCGATGCAGAACGGCGGCATCAGGTTGTAGAAGAAGCCGTTGTAGTGGTCAGGTCCGAAACTGATCACTAGCTCCGGGTCGAACTCCTCGGCGAACCGTCGGGCGATTCCGAACGCCTGGTCGAGCTCGCCGGTCACCTCATCGTCAAGGTCGGCGTGCTCGAGCAGCGGGCTGTGAGAGGTGGCAATCAGTGCAACGGTCATCTCACACCGCCTCGCTTCCCAGCAGGAAGTCCAGGTGTACGCGGTTGAATACCTCGGCCTGCTCGTACTGTGGCCAGTGGCCGGCGTTTTCGATGACCTGCAGGTGGCCGTTGGGGATCAGTTCGGCGATGCGCCGGCCCTCGTCGACGGGGCCTGACGGGTCCTTGGTCGTCCAGATCACCAGGGCGTCCGCCTTGATCGCACGCAGGTCGTCGTCGCTGAGCATGTTCCTCTTGCGCGTCTCAAGGTCCTGCAGTGCCATGTTCATCCGGCAGGCCTGCGGCCAGTCCGGCTGCTGGAAGATCATCTGGCGGGTCTTGATGAGGTCGTCGGTGACCATGGACGGGTCAGCCATCAGCCACTCCAGGCGCGCCTTGACCCGTTCCCAGGACGGGTCCTCCGCGGCTTGCATGGACAGCGTGTAGAGGCGCTCCATCACCTGCGGGTTGGCCATCGTGCCACCCATGGTGTTGAGCACGATCCGCTCCACCTTTTCGGGATAAAGCTGGGCGAAACGGGCCGTTACCCATCCGCCCAGCGATTCGCCGCTGAAGTACGCCTTGTCGTAGCCGAGCGTGTCCATGACGTGGTGGATCTGGTCGAGGTAGTGGGGGATCTCCAGAGGGTGGTCGAGCTTGACTGAGTAGCCGTGCCCGATGAAGTCGATGGCGTACACGTTGAAGTGCTGGGCGTGCGCCTTCAGGTTCCGCACGTACGCCTCGGCATGGCCGGTGACACCGTGCAACATGAGCAGCAGTGGCTTGTCCTGCGACCCCGCCCGCAGGTAGCGCGTCCGGTAGGGCCCTGCCTGGAGAAAGCCCTGGCTGAACTCCGCCTGGGCGAGGTCTGACCACACACTGGTGAACTCGCGTTCGGTCATGTCTGTCCTTCTCCCCTTGGTGTCGGATCTAGCATGCTAGATAGCCGTTGGGATGTCCATCCCCAGGGCGAGTAGAGGAATGTACCAGGCAAGTCTTGTGGTAGCCGTCACCTCGTGCCACCATGTGGCATGCTAATCGGCAGTGGTCCTGCTCATGGGAAGGCTGCCGACCGCTACCTGTGAGGAGTCCGAGCATGACAACGATGCGAGCGGCGCGGCTGCACGAAGTGGGCGGCAAGTTCCAGATCGACGAGATCGAGAAGCCGACCCCGGGCGACCAGGACGTGATTGTCCGGGTCGAGGCGGCGGCCATCGTCCAGAACCTGCGCAATGTCATCAACACCTACCCGACCGTCAAGCCCTTCCTTCCTCTGCCGGAGCTGCCTGCCGCCTTCGGGATGGACAGTGCTGGCGTGATCACCGAGGTCGGTTCCCGGGTGCGCAACCTCAAGCCTGGCGATCGGGTCTACATCAACCCCGGCCTGGACTCGGGGGACTCATGGGCGGCCCGCAACGGCGAGCCGATGAACGACCCGGCCTACACGTTCATGGGTTACTTCGGCTTCGGGCCCGAGTCCGCCGAGATCCACAAGGATTACCCCTACGGCGGGCTGGCCGAATACGTGAAGGCGCCGGTCAAGAACGTCATCGTCATCCCGGACAACGTCGCGCTCGACCACGCCACGCGCTTCGGCTACCTGGGTACGTCCTACAGCGGCCTACGCAAGGGCGACGTCCGTGCCGGCAGCAGCGTCCTGATCCACGGTGCAACCGGCACGCTCGGCGTAAACGCCGTCCTTCTGGCGCGCGCCATGGGGGCAACTCAGATCTTCGCCGTGGCACGCAACAAGGAGCGCTTGGAGCGGGTCCGTCAGATCGACCCGGCACGCATCAAGGTCCTCTCCTTCGGCGAGCAGGAGATTGGTGAGTGGGTCCGGTCCCACACGGATGGACGCGGCGTAGACGTGTTCCTCGACGCCACCGGCGACACCGCGACGGCTGACGTGACGATGGCGGGAATCTGGGCGCTGCGCCGTGGAGGCCGCATGGTCAGCATCGGCGCCATGCCCGAGGACCTTCCCATTCCGATGTACCGGCTCATGACCATGCACATCAGCATCATCGGATCTCTGTGGTTCACCACCGCCGAGGGTGAGGACATGGCCCGGATGGCGGCTGCGGGCACTCTCGACCTGAGCCACCTCGACTCCTACCACTTCCCGCTGGAGCAGGCCAACGAGGCCGTGCAGGCGGCAGCCAACCACCGCGACGGCGGATTCGCCAGCGTCATCGTCCAGCCCCACAAGTGAGGACCCACTGATGAACCAGCTCCACGCGTCCAAGACGGCGCTTCTCATCGTGCATCTCCAGCACGACATCGTCACGGCGGGAACTGCCTTCGGGACGATCTTCTCTGCCGAGTACACCGCCCGCGACGTCGTGACGAAGGTCAACGCGGCGGCGAAGCACCTGCGCGACGCGGGCGGAGTCGTGGTTCCGCTGCGTATCGCGTTCGCACCCGATCACTCCGACCTGAACCCCACGCTCCCGCTGCTGCAGATGGTGGGGCAGGCAGGCTGCCTCAAGGACGGCACGGAGGGCGCAGCACTCGTCCCCGAGCTCACGGTCACGGAGTCCGACGTGGTCGTCACGCACAAGCGACCGGGTCCGTTCACCGATTCCGCACTGGCCGACCTCCTCAACGAGCGGGGGATCGAAAACGTCGTCGTGTGCGGCGTCGCGACCAACGCGTCTGTCGAAGGTGCCGTTCGCCAGGCCGCGGACCTCGGCTACCACACCGTGGTCCTGTCGGACGCGTCATCTGCCGCGGACGCCGGCGCGCACGAAGCCTCCCTCGGCTCGATGGGTCTGTTCGCCGTCGTAGCAACCGTTGACGAGTTCACCTCTCACCTGTCTTGACCACTCGGCGTGTGTCGGCACGTCGCCCGAGTGCACGCCACCGGCGGGGTCTCTGGACATGCGGCTGCCATGGCCGGAGACCTCGATCCGACCACGAGGACACAGATGATCCACATGCCCACAAACACCGACCGGGCCGCCGCCATCACTCAGTCGGCCCGACGACTCGAGTTGGCTGCCCTCAACGGGGTGCCGTGTGAGCCCGTGCGCGACCTGCTCGGCGACAGCGACATCGAGCTGGCCTACGCGGTACAGCAGCGACTCACCACGAACCGCGTCGCCGCCGGCGCGCGAATCGTCGGTCGTAAGATCGGCCTCACCTCTCCCGCCGTACGACAGCAGCTAGGTGTGGACCGGCCCGACTTCGGTGTGCTGTTTGACGACATGGATGTCTCCCACCTGCCGGATATCCCAAGCGGGCGGCTGCTCCAACCCAAGGCGGAAGCGGAGGTCGCATTCGTCCTGGGTGCGGACCTCGACTCCGAGAATCTGTCGGTGGCTGTCGTCCGTGCCGCTGTCGACCACGCCGTCGCCGCGCTGGAGATCGTCGACAGCCGGGTAGCGGACTGGGACATCCGAATCACCGACACCGTCGCTGACAACGCCTCCAGCGGCCTCTATGTCCTCGGCTCCCAGAAGGTGGCGCTCACCGACTTCGAACCGGAGGAGGTCACGATGCGGATGTACGTCGACGACGACCTGGTGTCCGAGGGCAACGGCGCTGCGTGCCTCGGCGATCCGCTCAACGCGCTGCTCTGGTTGGCTCGTACTGCCCGCGACCTGGGCGAGCCATTGCGTGCCGGCCAGGTCGTGCTCTCCGGAGCGCTCGGCCCGATGTCTGCCGTTCCGCCCGGGGCTACGGTCCGAGCCGAAATTTCCTCCCTCGGCACGGTGACCGCCACGTTCTCGGCGAAGGAGAAGTGATGAGCAAGACCAAGGTGGCCGTGATCGGCTCCGGCAATATCGGCACGGACCTGATGATCAAGGTTCTGCGGCTCTCCGAGACCCTCCAGATGGGCGCGATGGTCGGTATCGACCCGGCATCCGATGGTCTGGCTCGTGCCCGACGCCTCGGCGTGCCCACCACTCACGAGGGCGTCGACGGTCTGATCGCGATGGACGGCTTCGACGACATCGAGATCGTCTTCGACGCCACGTCCGCCTCCGCACACCTGATCAACGCCAGGAAGCTGAAGCCGTACGGCAAGAAGGTCGTCGACCTCACCCCCGCCGCGATCGGCCCGTACGTCGTGCCTCCGGTGAACCTCGACGAGCACCTTGACGACGGCGCCGACAACGTCAACATGGTCACCTGCGGGGGCCAGGCCACCATCCCGATCGTGCACGCCATCTCCAGCGTCACACCGGTCCCCTACGCCGAAATCGTCGCCTCGATCTCGTCCCGCTCGGCCGGACCGGGCACCCGCGCGAACATCGACGAGTTCACCGAAACCACCAGAGCGGCGATCGAGAAGGTCGGCGGCGCCCTGCGCGGCAAGGCGGTGATCATCCTGAACCCTGCCGAACCCCCGCTGATCATGCGGGACACCGTCTTCGCGCTCATCGGCGACGCCGACCACAACGCGATCCGCTCCTCGGTGGCGGACATGGTCAAGCAGGTCGCGCAGTACGTGCCTGGCTACCGCCTCAAGCAGGAGGTCCAGTTCACCCCGATCCCACCGGGCGAGCCGGTGCACACCCTGCTCCCCGAAGGCGCCGGACCAGTGACGACCAAGGTGACGGTGTTCCTCGAAGTTGAGGGTGCAGCCCACTACCTGCCCGCCTACGCAGGCAACCTCGACATCATGACGTCCGCCGCGCTCCGCACCGCGGAGGCGATCGCCACCCGGCTCACCACCGGGTCCGTCCGTGGGGTGACCCGTTGACAACCGCCGCTGACCGAGAGACCGACACCATGGCCGACCCTGCTCCCGCGAAGAAGCTCTACATCCAGGACGTCACCCTGCGCGACGGGATGCACGCCGTACGCCACCGGATCTCGCCCGACGACGTCGCCACGATCGTCGCCGCCCTCGACGCCGCCGGCGTCGATGCGATCGAGGTCGCGCACGGTGACGGCCTCGCCGGAGGGTCGCTCAACTACGGCCCCGGGTCGAACACCGACTGGGAGTGGATCGAGGCCGCAGCCGACAACATCACCACCGCCACGCTCACCACTCTGCTGCTGCCCGGCATCGGCACGGTCGCAGAACTCGAGCACGCCTACCGGCTCGGCGTCCGCTCAGTGCGGATTGCGACCCACTGCACCGAGGCCGACGTGTCCGCCCAGCACATCGCCCACGCCCGCGACCTCGGCATGGACGTCTCCGGTTTCCTGATGATGAGCCACCTGGCCCCGGCCGACGAGCTGGCGAAGCAGGCGAAGCTCATGGAGTCCTACGGAGCGCACTGCGTCTACGTCACCGACTCGGCAGGCCACCTCACCATGAACGGTGTCCGCGAGCGGGTCCGCGCCTACCGGGACGTCCTCGACCCCCAGACCGAGATCGGCATCCACGCCCACGAGAACCTTTCGCTGTCGGTGGCCAACTCGGTGGTTGCGGTCGAGGAGGGCGTCACCCGCGTCGACGCCTCACTCGCCGGTCATGGTGCCGGGGCCGGCAACTGCCCCATCGAGGCGTTCATTGCCGTGGCCAACCTGCACGGATTGACGCACCGCTGCGACCTTGCCGCGCTCCAGGACGCCGCGGACGACCTCGTCCGGCCACTCCAGGACCGTCCGGTACGGGTGGACCGTGAGACCCTCACCCTCGGATACGCCGGTGTCTACTCGAGCTTCCTCCGACACGCCGAGGCAGCCTCGATGCACTACGGCGTCGACGTACGCACGATCTTGCACGAGGTCGGTAAGCGGCAACTCGTCGGCGGACAGGAGGACATGATCGTCGACATCGCGCTCGACCTGCTGGCCTCCCGGGCGGCGAGCTGAGTCTCGGCCGGGGATGGTGTCCGCCCCTGTACGGTGCCAGAACGCCATGGCCCGTTCGACCCGTGCACCGGTCGGTACCGGGTCCCGGACGAGCGGACCTCGGTACGCGCTCGTCCGGGCACCCGGCCCTGTGCGATCGGTCAGCCGCGTCGCCATTTCTGGTTGGCGCCGCCGTTGCAGGTCCACAGTTGTAGGACGGCGTCGTTGTTCGGGTTCCAGTCCTTGATGTCGACGCATTTGTTGGCCTGTGGATTGACCAGGTCACCGGCGCCGCTGAGGACGAACTGCTGGGCGGGGTTGCCGGAGCAGGTGGCGATCTGGATGGCGGCGCCGTCGGAGGTGGAGCCCCAGGCAACGTCCATGCACTTGTTGTTCTGGGTGCGAAGGGTGCCGTCGACGAACTCCCAGCGTTGGTTGGTGCCGCCGGTGCAGTTCCACACGATCAGCCGCTGACCGTCGTTGAAGTTCCAGTTCGGCACGTCGATGCACTTGTTGTGCCAGTTGCTGATGATGGCCGAGCCGGTGGCCGGGGGCGGCGTGGTGGGCGGTGGGCTGCCGCCGGTGAAGGGCGAGAGGATGATCGCCGCCGAGCGGGGGTCACCGTGGTGCACCAGCGACTCGAAGCCGCCGACGTCGTCGTAGGCGAAGCCGTACGCCTTGCCGTCGGCCATGTTGGCGTGGATGATTCGCGAGTAGTGGTTGGGCGCACTGTTGCGGTAGAACTGGTTCGCATCCAGCACCGGCTCCTGCGAGGAGGTGCCGAGGGTGCCTCTGTTCAGCGCCGTGCACAGCGTCCGTTTGATCTCCGGCTCGATGAACGGTGGGGTGTTCGGGGCGTTGAACACCCCGTCGCAGCCCCAGACGTTGGCCGTGCTGGGCTTGGCGACCGTGGCGACCTGGGCGCCGGCAGAGTCGGTGAAGACCATGGTGTTGCCGTTGGTCCGGCCGAAGAACCGCCGGTTCGGCTCGTTGACCCGGGGCACGACGGTGAGGGTTCGGCCCGTGTAGGCGTTCCACGCTGAGGTGATGTATCCGTCCAGGTAGTTCGGGTTCATCAGGCCGGCGTCCATCGCTTTGCCGGGTGCGAGGACCCGCAGGACGGTGCCGTCGGAGCGGGTGTACACGGAGCGGGCGAAGTCCGGGTTGGCCCGGATCTGGTTGATCACGTTGTCCCGACCGTTGGCGACCGGGTCGCCGGTGCGGATCGTCTGTCCGTCGGCGCCGGTGACGCTCACCGCGTGCGGGACGGCGAACATGTCCACCTGGGAGCTGTTCAGCCACAGGCCCGAGTCGTTGTAGGTGAACTCGGACCAGTCGAACAGGGTGTCCCGGTTCGGGTCACCGCCGGCCCATGGAGCGGGTTGGACGAGCCCGTCGGGGCTGAGACGGAAGTCCAGCTTCCGGCCGAAGGAGAAGTACATTCGGGCCGAGATGAACCGCGGGAAGCGTACGGTGACGCTGCCTCCGTTGCCGGGGCCGGGGATCGCGACGTCCGGAGCGGGGGTCGGTGGCAGGCCACCGGCGGGCCAGGCCGAGAACTGCCCGGCGGCATTGACGTAGCCGAGCCGGCCGCCGGGACGGATGTCCTGCCCAAGGATGTAGAGGAACACCGCCTCGCCGCGACCCGAGTTGTTCGTGACGGTGACCGGCAGGAGATCGGGCCCCACCGCGTGGGCCGGCTGCGGCATGACGACAACCATTGGGACAGTCGTGACAAGGGCCGCCGCGGCGGCGCCGAGAGCCACCCTGAGGCGGCCTAACATCGACATGGCTCTTTTCACCGGAACCTCCTGACATCGGGCTGGGCCCATCCTGACGGCCAGGACGAGCCCGAGAGAGCGCTCTCACAGCCTGATGGTCATCAATGGCGAAGTCAACGCCAATCTTTAACTTTATTGCCCAATGCTGTCGCCGCGCCTCGACGCCGCCGGGCTGTAGCCACGCCCGCCAAGTCGCCGCCAAGTGCACGCCAGGCGCGCCGCCTGAGAGTCGAGGGGCACGAGAGCGAGTCGGCCGTCCGTAGCCGGCGCCGGGGCGGCCCGCCAATGGCCGACCCATCCCGAACAGGCCGCCGACGGGGCGGCCGGAGGAGACCATGGGCACCACGACCCCGCACACCGAGCCGAACCTCATCGGCTTCCGGATCAACCACCGCACCATGCGGTCCGACACTCGACGGCTCGCCGAGCTGATGAGCCGCGTGGCCGCTGGCCAGATCGCGTACGACCGCCGCCGGGCGACGGCCTTGCGGACGTACCTGCAGCTGCTCTGCGACGGCATCCATCATCACCACAAGATGGAGGACGAGGTGCTCTGGCCGGTGCTGGAACGCTCGGCGGGCGCCGAGATCGACCTGCGGGAGCTCAGCGACGACCACGCGGCGCTCGATCCGGTCCTCGACGAGGTGCGGGGGGCGGCGGACGACCTGGTCGCGGCGTTCGCCTCGGCCTCCGGAGAACCGGGCCGGGTGCACACCGTCGCCGGGCACCTCGCCGCCACCGTGGCCCAGTTGCGCGATGTCCTCGACGAGCACATCGAAGAGGAGGAGCGGCTGATCTTCCCGGTGATCCGGCGGTACGTCAGCGTGGCCGACTGGAACACCGTGGAACGCGCGGTCCGCAAGGGCGGTGCGCTCCGCTTCGAACTGCCCAGGATCGAGCGGTACGCCCACCCGGAGGAACTGGACGAGCTGAAAAAGGTCGCTGGGCCGGTGCTGCGGCTGATGCTCGTGGCGCTGCGACCGGGCTTCCGCCGTCGGGAGGCGACGGTCTTCGGCGGTTGACGCCGCCCGAGCGGCAGCGACCGGTTCATCCCACCGCCGTCGACACGTACGCCGACTCCTCGCTCCATGGCACGGCGCCGACCCGGCGGGCCAGTCGGAGCCCGGCGTCGCGGTGCGCGGCGGCGGCCGGGTCGCCCAGCGCTGCGGCGAGCTCGGCGAGGGTTTGGTCCACCGGGCCGAGCGAGATCGATCCGCACTCCAGTCCGGCGAAACGCCCGGCCCACGGCAGCAGCTCCTGGTAGCAACGCAGCGCGGCCGGGCGGTCGCCGAGCCGCGCCGCGACCTGCCCGCGCAGCGTCATCCAGTACAGCCACAGGTAGTCGGGGCGGATCGGGGTCTGTGGCCGCCAGACGGCCCGGGCCGCCGCAGCGTCGCCAGCGGAGAGCAGCGCGTGGGCCAGCACGTCGTGGGTGTCGTCCGGCACCCGCGCGTGCACCTGCCGGATCTCCTCGATCACCTCGTGCCCGCGCCCGACCGCGCTCAGCACGGTGAACCGGCCCATCAGACCCATCGCTGCCGCGTTGGGACCGCCGACGCGGCTCATCCGATCGCTGACCTCCGCGTACCGGCGCGACGCCTCGTCGAGATCCCCGGCGAAGAGAGCACGCAGGCCGGTGAACCACCCCATCACGGCGAGGATCAGGCCGAGCTGTCCGGTGGTGGCCTCCTCGATCGCCCGGTCGACGTGATGGCGTGCCCGGTCGAAGTCGGCCTCGGCGAGCGCGGCCTGATAGAGGATGTGGTGGGCTTCGCACTGGTACGCGGTGAGCCCCGCCGCCTCGGCGACCGCCAGCAGCTCCCGCCCGACTTCGGGCAGTTCGGCCCGGTGCGTAGGGGCGACGGTGACGAAGTAGCGGGCGTTGAGCGCGCGGCAGAGCACCCCCGGATCGTCCTGCCCGCGGGCCAGCGCGAGGGCTTCCCGGGTGACCTCGTCGGCGCGCCGCAGATCGGCGCCCTCGATCTCGAAGGCGAGGGTGCTCAGCAGCCGGGACCGCAGTGCGGGGCGGTCGTCGCCCACCCGGGACAGCTCCTGCTCCAACAGCCGCACCAGCGGCCCGTCGACGGCACGGTCCGGCCGGATGGTCCAGGCCACCGGGGCGTCGAAGCAGGTCAGCGCCGAGTGGACGGCCAGCGGGTCGCCGATCCCGGTGGCCAGCCGCACCGCGTCGGCGCGCGCGGCGCGGGCGGTCAACACGTCACCGGCGAGTGCGCTCGCGGTGGCCTGGTGGCAGAGCAGGTCGAGACGTGTCCGGGCGGGAGCCGCTGGGGCGAGGTCCGCCGCGCGCAGCGCGCCGGCCCAGTGGGCGGCGGCCTCCCGAGGCGCGCCGAGGTCACCGGCCCGGCGGGCGGCAGCGGCCAGGTGGCCGATCGCGTCCTGTGCGGTGGCCGGGGTGAGGGCGGCGAGCGCGTGCCGCCCCAGCGCCGCCACGTCGTCGACCCGTTGCTCCCGCAGCACGGTGAGGATTCGAGCGTGCATCCTGGTACGCCGCAGCAGCGGGACGCTGTGGTAGAGGGCGTCCCGCATCAGGGCGTGCGCGAATCGGATCCGCCCCGGCTCGGGCTCGACGAGCAGTCCCCGCGGTCACCCCGGCCTCCAGGCCGTCGAGAACCGGGTCCTCGGCGCCGCCGTCGACGGCGATCAGGATGTCGACCTCGGCGTCCGGCCCCAGGACGGCGGCGTGCCGTAGCACCGCCTGGGCGGCGGCCGGCAGCCGTGCCAGCCGGCGGGTCAGCACGTGACCCAGCCCGGCGGGGATGCCGTCGAGCGCCGACCCCGGGCCTTCGGCTGCGATCAGTTTGGCCAGCTCGATTGTGAACAGCGGATTACCCGCCGAGCGCTCCCGGACGGTGCGCAGCAGCTCGGTGTCGGTCGTGTCGACTCCGTGACGACGCAACAGTTCGGTGACGGCCACGTCGTCCAGGCCGCCGAGGTCCAGTTCCACCGCCGGTACGCCGGCGAGCGCGGCCCGGGCCACCACGAGGTCGTCGGTCACCTCGTCGGGGCGGTATGTCGCCACCAGCAGCACGGGCGCGCCGGCGAGGGCGGCGACGAGGTGACGCAGGATGCGCAGGGTCTCACCGTCGGCCCGGTGGATGTCCTCGATCACGACGAGCAGCGGGCCGTGGCCGGCCAGCCTTGACAGGTAGGCGCCCAGGGCCTGGCGCAGGTGGAACTCGTCGTACTGCCCGCGGGCGCCGGCCGGCGTGGCGGCGCCGGTGTCGAACAGCAGCGCCAGGCCGCGGGCTTCCGGCTCATCGAGTGGGAGCCGCGCGCGGGCGGCGGTGACCACCTCGTGCCACGCCCAGGCCGGTGGTGCGCCCTCCACCTGCGGGCAGGTGCCGGTCGCTGTGATCCAGCCGTCGGCGGTGAGCAACCCGGCGAGGTGACGGGCCAGCGTCGACTTCCCACCCCCCGCCTCGGCGCCGACCCAGCAGATGCCGAGGCCGGCGCTGATGGCGCGGTCGGCCGCCGAACGCATCCGGGTCAGCTCGGTCGCGCGGCCCAGCGGTGGCCGCGCCGCGGGCGATGGATCAGGTACGACAGCCGGGGCGCCGGATACGGCGGTCGGCGGGTCGGTCCGCCCGGCCGCAGCTGTCGGTCGGGGACTCCCGGCGGCCGGCGGCCGCAGGCGGGGGTCCTGCCGGAGCAGATCCGTCTCCAGCCTCCGCAGCTCGGGGCCGGGGTCGATGCCCAACTGGTCGACCAGCGCGGAGCGGACCGATCGCAGCACGTCGAGGGCATCGGCCTGCCGTCCGAGGCGGTACAGCGCAACCGCGAGCAGCATCGCGGCCTGCTCCCGCAGCGGGTGGTCCCGGATGTGCGGATCGAGGTCGAGGACCACCTCATCGGCGCGATCCAGGTCGAGCAGCAGCTTTGCACGCTGTTCGACGGCGGTCAGCCGCAGCCGGCCCAGCCGCTCGCTCTCCCGGTCCGCCCATGGCTCCCCGACGAACTCGGCGTACGACGTGGCGCCGCCCCAACAGGCGAGGGCCTCGTCCAGGCCGGCGACCGCCGCTTGCGGCTGCGTCTCGGCGGCCCGCGTCGCCGCCCGCAGTGCCGCTTCGAACCGCCAGGCGTCCACCTCCGGTGTCGCTAGCCGCAGTGCGTACCCCGGGGCCGCGGTGACGAGGGTCCGGGCGGGATGGCGGGGCGGGCGGTCCGGCTCCAACGCGCGGCGCAGGTTCGACACGTACACCTGCAGGGCGGCCTGGGCCCGCGGCGGTGGGTCTCCCGACCAGAGGTCCTCGACGAGCCGGTCGACCGACACCACGTGACCGCCGCCGGCGACGAGCCTGGCCAGCACCGCGCGCTGCCGCGGTGCCCCGAGTTCGATCGGGCTGCCGTCCCGCACTGCCCACACCCGGCCGAGCACACCGATCGTCGTCACGCTGCGACCCTAGTGAGCCGCAACCAGCTTGGAGATCCACAATCCGACAGTCCCTGATCAACCGGTCGGACCTCTCCCGGCCCCAGCGTCCCTCCTCGAACCGGTCACCGTCCGGCGTTCGCTGCTCCCGCAGCCGGCGCCCACCGCCCACCACCAGCCCGCCAAGACGGCGTTAAGGGCGCGCCAACCCCACTGCGGCCTCATGGAAACCCGCACCTCGTCCCGTACCCGAGGGACGCTGGAGGAAGGACACACATGAGAACCACGAGAGGCCTGAGCCACCCACGCCGGTGGCTCGCGGCCGTGACCGGCGCGAGCCTGGTCGTCGGGCTGGCCGGGCCGGCGGTCGCCGCCGACCCGGTACCGTACGACGAGCAGGCGGTGCACCACTCGCTGTTCGCGGCAGTCGTCCAGGTCCGTGACGGCGGCACCCAGGGCCTGGTCGACGCCGTGCTCGCCGCCGAACTGAGCGACTGGCGCGGTACCCACCCGACGGCTGACACCGCCGCGGTTGACGCCCACCTGAGCACCGTCACCACCCTCGTCGGGCAGGCCGTCCCGGCATCGGACGAGTCACCCGGGAAGCTGCACCTGCTGGGCGCGGCGATGGAAAAGCTCGCCGGCAGCGGCGCGGCCTACCTCGGTGGCCCGGCGGTCAAGGGGCTGCTGCGCAGCACCACCGGGGAGGAGTTGGGCGGCATCGTGCCGCCGATCGAACAGGTCCGCAGCGGCACCCAGGAGTACCTGTGGGAGATGCTCTCCCGGGGTGCCCTGACCGAGGTGTGGAGTTCGCTGCACGCGCGGGCCGGCACCGATCCGGTCCTCGCCGAGGTGTGGAACACGGCAGTCGGCACCCGGCTCGGCGTACGCCTCGACACCCCGGCGGACGCGCTCGCACAGCTGCCTGACCTGAGCGGGAACCTCAACCTGTCGGCGATCACCGCGAAGCGCTACGACAAGGACGCCTACCGGGCGGAGATCCAGGCGCAGCTCGACGAGGCGCTGGAGGAGCTGCGCGCGCGGACCGCGACCGCGGTGACCGACGTGGTGGCCCAGTCCGACCGGTTCCCGGTCGACGGGCCGCAGAAGCCGACCAGCGGGGACGAGGCGGCGGCCAAGGCGAAGGCGGAGGCCGACCGCAAGCTCAACGAGCGGCTCGGCCAGGCCGTCACCGTCCTCGGCAAGCTCGCCGGAATGGTGGACAAGCAGTTCGGCAAGCAGATCGAGACGATCGCCAAGGCGGTGGTCGGCGCCATCTCGGCGATCACCACGTACACCGCGGCGATCTCGGCCGCCGGGATCTCCACCATGGCGCTGGCGATGTCCACCTTCACCCTGGTCGGTGGCCTGGTGGGCGCGGCGATGATCCTGCTTCCGCTGTTCACCTCCGGCGGCGGCGCCGACGGAGCCACCGCTGGTGAGATCGCGGCACTGCGCGATCAGATCAACCGGCTGGCCGTCGGAATGGACAAACGGTTCGACCGGATCGAGAAGATGCTCGGCGCGATGTACGACGGGTTGATCGCCCAACTGACCGCGCTGTCCCGGGACCTCGCCGAGGTACGCGCCCAGCTGACCGTGATCGCCGGCCAGCTGCTCGTACTCGATCAGCGGGTGGACACGCTGGCGCTGGCCAGCCAGGCGGCTTTCGAGCAGATCGCCCAGCAGCCGCTGAAGGCCAGCGTCGACCGGTACGTGCACCGGGAGGCGCGCACCGGTACGAAGATCGATTCCACGGCAACCTACTTCGACCAGGCCGACTCGCCGACGCGTACCTTCGCGGCCGACAGCGCCCGGCAGGCGCCGTACGTCGTCCCGACCGGCACGTCGCTGTCCGACCCGATGGGCACGGTCGGCCTCTACCTGCCGGCCGGCGCGATCGACTACCTCGCCCAGTGGGCGGGTTCCCGGGGCATCGCGCTCACCACGGCGCCCGGCGACCAGCCGGCCTCCGGGGTGGCGAACCCGTCGGCGTGGCTGCTCGGCGCTCGGGCGAACCTGATCCTGCAACTGCAGAACCCGGAGTACGCAGCCCAGGTCGCGGCGTCCGAGACGGAGAGCACGATCGCTGCGGGCGACGCGGTCAACCGTCGGGTGCGACAGTTCAGCGCACCGGCCGCGGACGGTGGCACCAACGCGCTGTTCCAGCGGCTGGTCGCCGACTACCGGGCGGCGATGGGTCAGTGGAAGACCGCCCTCGACGAAGTCGGCCGGGCGGTGCGCTGGGTGGAGAGTGACCGTGACTACAACATGTGGGGCAGCGTCGACCAGGACATCCCGGCCGCCGGCCGGATCGCGGACGTGCCCGGCATCGCGTACTGCGGCGGTGCGTCGGCGCACCTCGCCACGCCGAGTCGGGTCAACCGCTCGGCCCTGCCGAACGTCTACCACCTCGCCAACTACGCGATGGCGCCGGACTACCGGCCGGCGCTGCGCTCCTGTCTCGACGCGCAGTTCATCAACATCGAGGTGAACGACGGCCCGCGCTACCAGCAGACCAACGGAGATCTGCAGCTGGTCGTCCGGCAGCAGGCGAAGTGGTCCGGCGGCGACTGGCAGGACGTGCGGACGGTCACCTGGCAGACGCACCTGACCGACATCTGCCTGTGGGACCAGCGGTCCAACCCGCCGACCGGTTACTGCCGGGAGCCCGACTACTACATCAGCCGGAAGTGGAGCTCGACGTACCGGGCGGCGCTGGACAACAGCGGCGTCGTGGTGGACAACGACGCCGCGCTGGCGCAGGCACGTACCAAGACCCAGGCCATGCTGACCGGCAAACAGCGCTACTACTACCGGGTGGCGGCGCTCGGCACCGGCGTGGACCGCCCCCCGGCGGGCAGTTGGTCGGTCTCGCAGCAGATGTGGGACGCCGGGAAGAAGGTCTCCGACACGGTACGGATGCTGCAGATCTTCTCGGACCTGGGCTGGTCGTCGGCGCTGGAGCGGGACGACGTGCTGCACGGTCAGCTCTTCGGTGACCGGTCGCTGCCGGCGGACTACCGCCTGCCGCGCAGCCAGGACAGCTACAACGGCGGGTCGTTGCACCTGTTCAACGCCTATCAGCGGGCGTTGGCGAACTACTCCAGTTGCAAGCAGCAAATGGATTGGGACCCGTGCCAGGGTGACGTCTCAGGGCTGAGTCCGCTGACGCAGCAGGAGCAGTTCGGCGTCGGGTGCGCCGCGGCCCCGGCCGCCGAGGCGCCGAACGACCCACTCGGGTCGTGCGTCGTCCAGGCCGGGTCGGCCGGCATCGGCACCCTCGCCGACCGGTACGGCTACTGGTCCGGCCGGATCAAAGCTGGCTCCCACCAGGAGGGCCTGGCGGCGGTGAAGGGGATCGTCGGGCTGCTACGGGCGGCGAACGTCAGCCTGCACGCGGCCTGACCATCGTCAGATCGGGGGCTCACCGGGACGGTGAGCCCCCGATGCCTCGGGGTTTGCAGGTCGCGGATCTGCCCGTACGTCTGACGGAGATGGGCCTGCTACGCCGGCATTCGCTCCGATTCAAGTAGTGCGGGGTGCAAGACCGACTAGGGTAATTTCATGATGATTTGAGGTGATCTCTTTCGGTCGTGGCACCACCAGCACCCGCGACGGTCGGGCCACCTGAATCCGCAGCATGCTGCGCGATGCCCGCCGGCCGGGACGCCGCTCGCCGGGGCGCGGACCCGCCCGCCTACGCGGTTGACCCCACTGCCCGGATGACCTGACCACCGTCGGCCGCACGCTCAGAGGAAGGCAACCCTGGATGAGTCCACCCGCCGTCGCCCTGACGACCCGCCGGATCGAGCAGGCGCGGGCACAGGAGAACTTCCCCGTCGCGCTGCGGGTGCTGCCCCGTCGGCACCGCCGTCACCTGTTCGCCGTCTACCGGTACGCACGCCACGTCGACGACCTCGGTGACGAGCCCCTCACACCCGGGGTCGACCGGCTCACCGCCCTCGACCGGGTGGAGACCGAGCTACGGGCCCTGTATGCCGGCCGGCCGGTGACCGACCGGGTGGTGCGTGCCCTCGCGCCCACCGTGGCTGAGTGCCGGCTGCCGATCGAGCCTCTGCTCCGCCTGGTCGAGGCCAACCGGGTCGACCAGCACGTGAGTCGGTACGCGGGGTTCGCGCAGCTGGTCGACTACTGCACCCTTTCGGCCAACCCGGTCGGGGAGCTGGTCCTGCACGTCTTCGGGCAGGTCGGGCCGACGCAGCTCGCGCTCTCCGATCGGATCTGCACCGCGCTGCAACTCGTCGAACACCTCCAGGACGTCGCCGAGGACTACCGCCGGGGCCGGGTCTACCTGCCCACCGAGGACCTCGGCCGCTTCGGCGTCACCGAGACCGATCTCGCCAGCCCCACCGCCGACCGGCGGCTACGGGAACTCATCTGCTTCGAGGCGGAACGGGCCCGGGCCTGGCTCGATGCCGGCGCTCCGCTGGTGGCGGCCCTGCACGGGTGGTCCCGGCTGGCAGTGGGCGGCTACATCGCCGGCGGCCGGGCCACGCTCGACGCGCTGGCCGACGCCGACCACGACCCGCTGCGGGTGACCGTCCGTCCCCGGACTCGCCGGGTCCTCCGTCGCTGGCTCAGCGCCACGGTGCGGAGCGCCGGATGACCGTGACCATGGACGTCGCGGCCGCTTACCGCCGCTGCGAGCACATCACCCGCAGTCAGGCCGCCAATTTCGCGTACGGCATCCGGCTGCTGCCCCCGGCGAAACGCCGCGTCCTCTCGGCCATCTACGCCACCGCCCGCCGCATCGACGATATCGGCGACGGCCATCTGCCGCCGGCGGAGAAGCTGGAGCGGCTGGGGGAGATCCGGGCGGCACTGCGGCGGTTGCCCGGCGACGCCGGCGGCGACCCGGTCCTCACCGCGCTGGGTCACGCCGCGACCCGGATGCCGATACCGCTGCAGGCGTTCGACGAACTGATCGACGGCTGCGCGGCCGACGTGACCGGCCGGCGGTACGCCACCTTCGAGGAGTTGCACTGGTACTGCCGCTGTGTGGCGGGCTCCATCGGCCGACTCTCCCTCGGCGTGTTCGGCACCCGCGACCCAGGCCGCGCCGCACCGCTGGCCGACGCGCTTGGCGTGGCGTTGCAGCTGACCAACATCCTGCGCGACCTGGTGGAGGACCGGGCCGACGGGCGCGTCTACCTGCCCGCCGAGGACCTGGAACGGTTCGGCTGCACGCTGAACCTGAACGACGGCGGGTTCACCGACCCGCCCGCGCGGCTCATCGAGCTGGTGCGTTTCGAGGCTGACCGGGCCGACCACTGGTACGGCATCGGGCTGCGCCTCCTGCCGATGCTGGACCGGCGCAGCGCGGCGTGCACCGCCGCGATGGCCGGCATCTACCGGCGGCTGCTTGCGCGCATCGCGGCCGACCCGCTGGCCGTCACCCACCGCCGGGTGTCGCTCTCAGCCCACGAAAAGGCCTGGGTGGCGGCCCGCGCGCTCGTCGGGCGGCCGACATGACCGGGTCGCTGGAAACCCCGCCGACCGGTACCGGCGGGGTCTGCGTGATCGGCGGCGGGCTGGCGGGCATCACCGCGGCCATCCGACTCGCCGACCTCGGCCTGCCGGTGACGCTGCTCGAAAGCCGGACGGAGCTGGGCGGAGCCACCTACTCCTTCCGTCGTAACGGTCTGACCGTCGACACCGGGCAGCACGTCTTCCTTCGCTGCTACCACGCCTACCGGGGCCTGTTGGACAGGCTCGGGACCTCCGCCGGAACCGATTTGCAACCGCGGTTCGCGGTGCCGGTGCTGCTCCCGGGACGGGCACCGCACCTGCTGGCCCGTCGCCGGCTACCGGCACCGGCGCATCTGCTGCCCGCGCTCGCCGGTTACCGGCTGCTCAGCCCCGGTGAGCGGCTCGCCGCGGCGCGCGCCTGCGCGGCGCTGCGGCAGGTCGACCCGGACCGGCCCGACAGCGACGCGCGCAGCTTTGGC
Organism: Micromonospora sp. NPDC005220; assembly: GCF_040607895.1. Classification (NCBI taxonomy): domain Bacteria; kingdom Bacillati; phylum Actinomycetota; class Actinomycetes; order Micromonosporales; family Micromonosporaceae; genus Micromonospora; species Micromonospora sp. NPDC005220. The sequence goes on along the minus strand of NZ_JBEXHP010000013.1, from coordinate 57,111 downwards.
GACTGGCTGGTCGAACACGGCCAGAGCGAACGCAGCCGCCGGCGGCTCTGGGACCTCATCTGCGTGGCAGCGCTGAACCTTCCGTCCGGCGAGGCGTCGCTGGCGCTCGCCGCCCAGGTGTTCCGCACCGGGCTGCTGGACGACGCGGACGCCGGCGACATCGGCCGGGCCCTGGTTCCCCTGGTCGACCTGCACGCGGTCGCGGCCCGGCGGCTGCTCGCCCGGCTCGGCGTCGCGGTGCACACCCGGTCCCGGGTGCTCTGGATCCACCCGGAACCCGCGGGTTTCCGGATCGGGTTGAACGACGGCAAACTGACCGCGGACGCGGTCGTGGTGGCCGTGCCGCACCAGGTTGCCGCGTCGCTGGTGCCGCCGGCCGCCGCGCCCACCGCCGGCGACTGGCACCGGCTGGGAGCGGTGCCCATCGTCAACGTGCATCTGCGCTATGAACGGCCGGTCACCACGCTGACCATGGCCGCCGCGGTGGAGTCCCCGGCGCAGTGGATCTTCGACCGGTCGGAGCCGGGCGCGGACGACCAGCACCTGGTGGTCTCCCTGTCGGCCGCCGACGCACTCATCGACCGTCCCGCTGCCGAGCTGGTGGCGACGCAGCGGGCGGCCCTTGCCGACCTGTTCCCGGCCGCCCGACGCACTCCGGTGCGCGACGCGTTCGTGACCCGGGAGCCGCGCGCCACCTTCCGACAGGCTGCTGGCACCCGGGCGTACCGGCCGGTGCCGACCACCCGCCTGCCCGGACTGGTCCTGGCCGGCGCATGGACCGACACCGGCTGGCCGGACACGATGGAGGGCGCGGTGCGCAGCGGCCGGGAGGCCGCCGACGTCGTCGCCCGCCAACTCGTGTCCCGGCCCCGACACCGCACGGAGGCCGCACGATGACTGTTGTAGGCAGTAGCAGCATTGACCAGATCCAGAGCCACGTGGAGCCGGCCATCCGCGCGCTCCTCGACCGCCTGGACCCCGGCAATCGCCTGGTGGCGGGCTACCAGCTCGGGTACTGGGACGCCGACGGCTCACCCGCCACCCGGCAGGGCAAGGGGCTGCGTCCCATGCTGACGCTGCTGTCGGCTCGGGCCACCGACGCCGAGCCCGAGGCCGGTGTGCCGGCCGCCGCCGCGGTCGAGTTGGCGCACAATTTCTCGCTGCTGCACGACGACGTGATGGACGGTGACACCGAACGCCGGCACCGCCCGACCGCGTGGACCGTGTTCGGGGTCGGTCCGGCCATCCTCGCCGGCGACGCCCTCATCGGGCTGGCGTACGAGGCGCTCGTCGAGGTGCCCGGCGGGTGCCCCGCGGCCCGACGGCTCGCCGTGGACGTCCGGGCGCTACTCGCCGGGCAGGCGTCCGATTTGAGCTTCGAAAGGCGCGACGACGTCACTCTCGACGAATCCCTGACCATGGCCCGGAACAAGACCGCCGCGCTGCTCGCCAGTTCGTGCGCGCTCGGGGCACTGCTCTGCGGCGGTCCGCAGACCTTGGTCGACGGGCTGTCCCGGTTTGGCCTGCACCTCGGTCTGGCCTTCCAACTCGTCGACGACCTGCTGGGGATCTGGGGCGATCCGCAGCGCACCGGCAAACCGGTCGGGTCGGACCTGCGCTCCCGCAAGCGCAGCATCCCGGTCGTTCGTGCGGTGACCAGCGGGGGCAGCGCCGGCCGCGCCCTGGCCGAGCTGTACCGGTCCCCAGCGCCGCTGTCCGCCGAGGACGTCACGCGGGCGAGCGACCTGATCGAGGCGACCGGCGCGCGCGAGTGGACCAGAGAGCGGGCTCGGCAGGAGACCGAGCGGGCCCGGGAGGAACTGGCCGCCCTGAACCTGCCCGAGGATGTACGCCGCGAGCTGACCCACGTCGCCGCCTTCATCACCGGGCGGGACCGTTGATGACCGAGCTGCTGTCTCCGGAGCCCAGCGGGTCCGTCTCGCTCGGCCCTCCGACCGGCACGCATCCGGCCGATGCCGCCTGGCAGGCGCTGCGGCGTGCCCGGGACCACCTGCTCGGGTTGCAGGACGAGGCCGGCTGGTGGAAGGGCGAGCTCGCCACGAACGTCACCATGGACGCCGAGGACCTGCTGCTCCGGCAGTTCCTCGGCATCCGCACCGCGGAGCGGACCAGCGAGTCGGCTCGGTGGATCCGGTCCCAGCAGCGGCCGGACGGGTCCTGGGCGACGTTTCACGGTGGTCCGGGAGACCTCTCCACCACCATTGAGGCCTACGTGGCGCTGCGACTGGCCGACGACTCGCCGGAGGCGCCGCACATGGCAGCCGCCGCCCGCTTCGTCCGCGCGCAGGGCGGGGTCGCGGCCAGCCGGGTGTTCACCCGGTTCTGGCTGGCCCTCTTCGGCCACTGGCCGTGGTCCCGGCTGCCCGCCGTTCCGCCCGAGCTGGTGCTGCTTCCGTCGTGGGTGCCGTTCAACATCTACGACTTCGCCTGCTGGGCCCGGCAGACCATCGTCCCGCTGTCGATCGTCCGCGCGCTGCGGCCGGTGCGGGAGCTCGGGTTCGCCGTCGACGAGCTGCACACCGCTGCGGTGGCGGCGCGGCCGCCCCGGCTCACCTCGCGGCCCGGACTGCTGCACCGGCTCGACCGGCTCGCCAACGGTTACGAGCGGATCGCCCGGGGACCGGTCCGCCGGCACGCTCTGCGGCGTGCCGCAGAGTGGGTGGTGGCCCGGCAGGAGGCCGACGGCTCCTGGGGCGGTATCCAGCCGCCCTGGGTCTACTCGCTGATGGCACTGCACCTGCTCGGCTACCCACTCGACCATCCGGTGCTGCGGGCCGGCCTGGCCGGGCTCGACCGGTTCACCGTGCGGGAGCAGACCCCGGACGGGCCGGTCCGCCGGTTGGAGGCGTGCCAGTCGCCGGTGTGGGACACCGCGCTCGCCGTCACCGCGCTCTCCGACGCGGGGCTGCCGGCAGGGCACCCCGCGCTGGTCCGGGCCGGCGGTTGGCTGCTCGACGAGGAGATCCGGGTCCGCGGCGACTGGGCCGTCCGCCGGCCGCACACGCCGGTCGGCGGCTGGGCCTTCGAGTTCGACAACGATGGGTACGCCGACACCGACGACACCGCGGAGGTGATCATGGCGTTGCGGCGGACCGGCGTACCGGTCGAGCCGGCTGTGCTGCGCGCGACGCGGTGGCTGTTGGGCATGCAGTGCCGCGATGGCGGCTGGGCCGCGTTCGACGCGGACAACACCCGTGCGGTCGTCGGCGATTTGCCGTTCTGTGACTTCGGCGAGGTCATCGACCCGCCCAGCGCCGACGTGACCGCCCACATCGTGGAGGCGCTGGCGGCGGAGAATCTCGCCGACACGGTGCCGCTGCGCCGCGCCGTGCAGTGGCTGCTGCGGGCCCAGGAGCCGGACGGCTCCTGGTTCGGCCGCTGGGGCGCCAACCACGTGTACGGCACCGGGGCGGCGGTGCCGGCCCTGGTCGCGGCCGGCCTGCCGCCCGCTCACCCGGCGCTTCGGCGGGCCGTCGACTGGCTGCTCGCGCACCAGAACCCGGACGGTGGGTGGGGCGAGGACATGCGCTCCTACCGGGACCCGGCCTGGATCGGCCGAGGCGAGTCGACCGCGTCGCAGACCGCCTGGGCTCTGCTCGCGCTGCACGCGGCGGGCCACGGCGCGGGGGAGCCGGCACGTCGCGGCGTCGGTTGGCTGGTCGACACCCAGCGCCCGGACGGCGGCTGGGACGAGCCGCAGTACACCGGCACCGGGTTCCCGGGCGACTTCTACATCAACTACGGGCTGTACCGGCTGGTCTTCCCGGTCAGCGCGCTCGGTCGGGTCCTGAACGCGCGAGAGACCGGTGTCGAGGCCACGGTGACCCGATGACCGGCCCGGATGGCTCCGACGGCCCCGACGGGATGCTCTACGCGCCCATGCGCCTGGAGGTCACCGCGCTGCGGCGTGGCCTGCCCGACCGACCGGGACTGGCGCTGCGCCGTACCGGTGTCGGACCGCGGCGCGCCCGCTCGGCCGCCACCGCCCGGCGTAGCGGAACGGGCCCGGTCGCCGTCGCCGGCATCGGCGGTGGGCTGGCCCTCGGCCTGGCCCCCGGCGATGTCGTGGTGGCCAGCGAGATACGCGTCGACCCGCTGACTCCGCACGGCCCGCCGGGCGTACTGCGCATGCCGGACGCCGGGCTGCTCGTCGGCGCGCTGCGCCGACGTGGTCTGCGGGTGCATGTCGGCCCGGTGGTCAGCACCCACCGGCTGGTCGACGGCGCGACCCGGGCCCGGCTCGCGGCGACCGGCGCGCTGGTCGCCGACCTCGAATCGGCGTGGCTGCTGGCCGGCGTCTCGGCGCCCGCGGCCTGCGTCCGGGTGGTCGCCGACACCGCAGCCGGGCCCCTGTACCGGCCAGCCACCGTGCGTCGGGTCCGTACCGCGTTGCGCGTGCTGCCGGCGGTGGCGGCGGCGTTGGCCGAATGGGCGGCGGCGCAGAGTGTCCAGCGGGTCGTACTGGCCTCGCCCCGATCCTTCTGCGCCGGAGTCGAACGGGCGATCGCGGTGGTGGAGCAGGCGCTGCGCCGGCACGGACCACCGGTCTACGTGCGCAAGCAGATCGTGCACAACGCCCGGGTGGTGGACGACCTGCGGGCCTTGGGCGCGGTCTTCGTCGAGGAACTGGACGAGGTTCCCGACGGGGCGCTCACCGTCTTCTCGGCGCACGGGGTCGCGCCGGCCGTACGCCAGGAGGCGGCCGATCGACGGCTGCCGGTGATCGATGCCACCTGCCCCCTGGTCACCAAGGTGCACGCCGAGGCGCGCCGGTTCGTGGGCCGGGGCGACACGGTGCTGCTGATCGGGCACCCCGGACACGAGGAGACCGACGGCACCCTCGGCGAGGCGCCCGAGCAGATCCGCCTGGTGCCCGACCCGGCCGCTGCCGAGACGGTGCGGGTGGACGATCCGGCGCGGGTGTCGTACCTGGTGCAGACCACGCTGGCGACCGACGAGGCGGCGGCGATCATCGGTGCGCTACGGCGGCGGTTCCCGGCGCTGTCCGGTCCCGGCTCGGACGACATCTGCTACGCCACCACCAACCGGCAACGCGCCGTCACCGCCGTCGCCGGGCAGGCCGACCTGGTCCTCGTGATCGGCTCGGCCAACTCCTCGAACTCCCGCCGCCTCGTGGAGGTGGCAGAGCGCGCCGGGTCCCGGGCGTATCTGGTGGACGACGTGGGCTGCGTGGACCTGCGCTGGCTGGACGGGGTGGCGACGGTCGGCGTGACCGCGGGCGCTTCGGCGCCCCCGGGGCTGGTCGACGAACTCATCGCCGCCCTCACCGCCCTCGGGGCGGGGGAGGTGAGTGAGCACAGCGCTGCTGTGGAGGACGTGCGTTTCACCCTGCCGAAGGAGGTACGTCAGCCGTGAGTATGCCGATGCGTCAGAGCCTGCGGGTCGCGCGATACCTGGTCGGGCAGAAGCTGCGCCGGCGGGAGAAATTTCCTCTGCTGCTGGAGCTTGAGCCGCTGTTCGCCTGCAACCTGAAGTGCGCGGGCTGTGGCAAGATACAGCAGCCGGCGAGCCTGCTCAAGCGTCGGATGCCGGTGGAGCAGGCGTTGGCCGCCGTGGAGGAATGCGCGGCGCCGATGATCTCCATCGCCGGTGGCGAGCCGCTCATGCACCCGGAGATCCACACCCTCGTCGCCGAACTCGTGCGGCGCAAAAAGTTCGTGTTCCTCTGTACCAACGCGGTGCTGCTGCCCAAGAAACTCGACAAGTTCCGTCCGTCGCCGTACTTCGCCTTCACTGTGCACATCGACGGGCTGCGGGAACGGCACGACGCGTCGGTCTGCAAGGACGGCGTCTTCGACGAGGCGGTGGCGGCCGTGCGGGCCGCGCAGCGGCGCGGCTTCCGGGTCACCACCAACACCACGTTCTTCAACACCGACACCCCGCAGACCGTGATCGAGGTGCTCAACTACCTCAACGACGACCTGCGCGTGGACGAGATGATGCTCTCGCCGGCGTACGCCTATGAGAAGGCGCCGGATCAGGCGCACTTCCTGGGCGTCACGGAGACCCGGGAGCTGTTCCGCAAAGCATTCGCCGGTGGCCGGCGCGCGCGCTGGCGGCTCAACCACTCGCCGCTGTTCCTGGATTTCCTCGAGGGACGGGTCGACTTCCCGTGCACCGCGTGGGCGATCCCGTCGTACTCCCTGCTGGGCTGGCAGCGTCCCTGTTACCTGATGGCCGACGGCTACGCCAGCAGCTACCAGGAGCTGCTCGACTCGACCGACTGGGACAGCTACGGCCGGGGGCGCGACCCCCGCTGCGCGAACTGCATGGCGCACTGCGGCTACGAGCCGACGGCGGTGCTGGCCACCATGTCCTCGCTGCGTCAGTCGCTGCGGGCGGCCCGGATGAACTGAACGGCCGGGCCGCGGGACTTCGGACGGTCAGCCGAACCGGCTGGCCAGGCGGCGGTACACCGCCGGCAGCAGGCCCTGCACCGCCACCGGCACCCGCAGCCAGGCCGGCAGGTAGACCTCCGCCCGGTTCCCGGCGATCGCGTCGGCCACCGCCTCGGCCACCCGGTCCGCCGGCATCGGGCGGGGCCGGTCCCGGTGGTACGGCCGGCCCCGACGGGCGAAGAACGCTGTCTGCACCACCCCCGGCACGACCACCGTCACGCCGACCCGAGGGCAGGCGGATTCCAGTTGGAGGCTGCGCGCGAAGGCGTCCAGGCCAGCCTTGCTGGCCGCGTAGACGGCCTCCTCGGCCACCCCCAGTCGGCCCGCGATCGAGCCGACGAAGACCAGGTGTCCGCCGCGGTGACACATCTCGGGCAGCAGCGCCCGGGTCAACTCGACCGGGGCCCGCAGGTTCACCGCGAGCATCTCCTCGGCGCGCTCGGTCGGCATCGAGCCGAACGGTCCCGCCCAGCCGACGCCGGCGTTGTTGACCAACACGTCCACCCGGCCGTGCCGGTCCATCGCCCGCTCGGCCAGCTCCCGGGCGGCCCCGGGCAGGGCCAGGTCGGCCCGCAGCGGGATCGCGCCGGTCTCGGTGGCGAGCCGGTCGAGCCGGCTCGGGTCCCGGCCGACCGCGAGGACGTGGCTGCCCGCCCGGGTGAGCCGCCGTACCAGCGCCGCCCCGATACCGGACGACGCGCCGGTGACCAGGACCACCGACCCGGTCAGGCGCACCGACGAACCCCCGGCGGCGCCGGCCCGGCGGACACCGCGACGTCAGCCCCCGCGTCGCCGTCGCCCACGGCTGCCTCGCCGTCGTTCCCGCCCGGGGCCACGGCGACGTCGGAGAGCAGCTCGGCCAGGTCGGCGCGGAGCGCGGCCACGAAGGCGGTGCCGCGGTCGGCGAGCGACTCGTCCATCAGTACGCCGATCTCGAAGGCGAGGCCGCACCGCAGCACGCCGATGCCCACCGGTACCCCGTCGGCCAGGGCGACCACCGGGGTGGCCGTTCGCACCGACGCGCCGGCCAGCCGGTGTGTCCGAAACGGTGCCGGCAGGTAGGAGACGATGACGTTGAGGTTCCGGCTGGTGTAGACGCGCCGGGCCGCCGCCGCGTGCAGCGGCGCGGGGAGCGCGCCCATCGCCCGCATCACCAGGCCGGCGGCCTCGGCCTCTCCGCTGGCGAGCGCGGCGCGCAGCGACTCACGTACGGCGCGGACCCGATCGCGGGTCCCCGCCCGCTCCAGCGGGAGGTCGAGGCTGACCGCGCCGGTCCAGTTGCCGTGGGTGGCCGCCCGCCGCCGTGGGCTGACGGAGACCGCGAACATCGCCCGCAGCCGTCGGGGCGCCGGCGCCGGATGGACCGCGCCCAGCGCTCCGGCGGTGAGGGCCACCATCAGTTCGCTGGTGTGCGCGCCGCAGGCCCGGGCCGCGCGAAGCACATCGGCGGCGGGCAGGCTCGCGGTGACCAACCGCCGACGCGGCGAGCTGAGGGGTTGGTTGAGCGGGCTGGCAGGCGCGCGCCCCTGCGTGGCGAGACGGATCAACCCACGCGCGGTGAGCCGGGCCTGCCGAGCCACCTCCCGGGTCCGATCGCCCGGACGGCCCCGCCGGGCCGGTGCACGTTCCGCGTCCACAGCCGCGTCGGCCCGGTGGTCGGCCGCAGCCCGCGTCGAAGCAACGGCGTCGGGCGCAGATTTCCGCGGTGGGGTCCGGTCGCCGGCCGCGTCCATCAGGCGGTGCAGGACGCCGATCGCGGAGAGCCCGTCCCCGAGGCAGTGATGCAGCTTGACCGCGACCCGGGTACGGCCGTCGGGAAGGCCGCTGACCAGCAGCATCCGCCATGGCGGGCGGTCGATGGCCAGCGGCTGTGACCAGAACCGGTCCACCACGGCAGCGCCGTCGTCGTCGGGCCCGACCCGGACCTCGTCGAGATGCGCGCCGGCTTCGACGTGCCGGTCGACGACCCAACCGGGCCGGCGCCACCGGCCCCGCGACACCAGGCGGCGTCGCAGGGTCGCAATCGCGGGCAGCCGCCGGGCCAGCAACGCGGTCAGGTCCGCCCGGGTGAGCGGCCGGCCGTCCGGGTGCGGGTCCAGATCCAGCACGGCACCGATCTGCTGGGCCACCGTGGGCGATTGCACGTGCAGAAAGAACGCATCCTGCGCGCGCAACGGCCAACTCGGCGGCCTGCCGTTCGGCGCCCGTCCACCGTCCGGCGCCACCGCCTCTGCCGGCGGTCGCCGGTCGGCCAGCGCCGGCAGCCCGAGGTACGGCAGGAGTGGCCCGGGCGGGACCTCGACCAGGCGGGCCGGCGGTCGATCGACCAGCCGGGTACGGACGCAGGCGACGAGGGCAGCCGGATCCTGGGCAGTCTCGGCGAGCCCTGCGGCGGTCATCAGTGCCGCGTTGGCGGCCCCGTGCGCCGCGATGGGCCGGTACATCACCACCGGCGTGCCGGTGGCCCACGCCTCCAGTGCGGTGGCCCCGCCGGCGTTGGTGACCAGCAGTCGAGCGGCCCGCAGCAGGGTCGGCATGTCGTCGACCCACCGGCGGACCACCAGCCGGCCCGGGGGAGTGTTCAACGCCTCCAGCCGGTCGGCGAGCGCCTCGTTGCGCCCGCAGACGGCGACGACCTGCATCGCGTCGCCGATGCCGACCAGCGCGGCGATCGCCTCCTCCATCGCACCGAAGCCGTACGAGCCGCAGGCGACCACCACCGGTGGCCGTTCCGGGTCGAGGCCGCAGCGCCGGGCTGCTTCGACCTGGTCGCCGGGATGGAACCGATCGAGTACCGGCGGGGCGCAAACGCCGAGCGGTGTTCCGGGCGCGGCGACTGCCGCCACCGGCAGCGCCGACGGATGCACCACGACGTTCAGGTCGAGCTGCGGGTAGACCCAGAAGGGGTGCGGGGCGAAGTCAGAGATCCACGCGCCCATCGGCACGTCGAGCCCGCGATGCCGGCGGAGCCAGGCCAGCCCGGCACTGCCCAGTGGATAGGTCGAGACGATCAGGTCGGGGTCGAAGGTTTCAATGGTCGCCGCGAGCCGGCGGCCCGCCCAGGCACCGGTGAACCACTTGGAGGCGGTGGCGAACCAGCGGTGCCGCCAGAGCGAGGCCCAGAAGAACTCGTACAACCAGGGTGTCATCGCGACGTTGGTGACGTAGGTGCGCCGGAAGCCAGGCCCGACGCCCGGCCCCATGACGTCGAGCGTGTCCGCCCACCCGACTCGGCTCCCGGGCCAGAGCGCGTGTACGCGCTCCTGCAGCGCCCGGCCGGTGGCGTCGTGGCCGCCGCCGATGTCGGCCGAAACGATCAGCACCCGTCGGGCTGTCCGCTCGGTCGGCTCGGACCCGGCGGGCGGGGCCGGCCGACCTGTCGTCTTCACCGGTCGCTCGCGCGGCGGGGGCGATACCCGGCCGAAGACGGGTATGCGCAGGTGCCACGGGCGGTCCCGTCCGGCGGCCAGGACCACGGGAATGCCTCATGGCCTTCGGCTTCTTGCTCGCGTTCATCGCCGCGTCGTGCAGCGCCACCGCGGCGATCGTGCAGTCGATCGGCGCCCGCCGGGTGGCGCCCACCGAGCACCTCGACCCGCGCCTGCTGCTGCGGTTGGTACGCAACGGCCTCTACGCGACCGGTCTGGCGCTGGACGGTGCGTCCTCGCTGCTCACCTTCACCGCGCTGCGGACCACGCCGCTCTTCGCCGTGCAGGCGGTGCAGGCGGCCAACCTCGGGATGGTCGCTCTCATCGCCCTGCTCGTGCTGCGGATCCGGCTCAGCGCCCGGGACTGGGCGGCGATCGGTGCGGTGGTGGTCGGTCTGGTGCTCCTGGTGATCACGGTAACCAGTCGGCCACCCCGCGAGGTGCCGGGGTCGGCTGGCTGGTGGCTGCTCGCGGCGGTGCTCGCCCTGGCCGTCGTGGCGTACCTGGGTAGTCCGCGAATGTCCGGGCCGGCCGTGCCGGGTCTCCTCGCCGGGCTGTCGTTCGGCTGCGCGGCGCTCGGCGCCCGGCTGATCGGCGCGGCCGGCACGGTCGGCGATCTGCTGGCCAGCCCGGCGACGTACGCCGTGGTGCTGGCGGGGCTGACCGGCCTGCTGCTCTACGCCACAGCCCTGCAACGCGGCACGGTCACCGTGGCCTCCGCATCGACAATCCTCGGGCAGACCGTGGCCCCGGCGGCGGCCGGCTGGCTGCTGCTCGGTGATGGGGTACGGCCCGGGTCCGTTCCCGTGGCGGCGGTGGGGTTCGCGCTGGCCGTCGCCGGGGCGGTCGCGCTCGCCCGACACGCCGAGCCGCAGCCGCCGCAGCGCGAACAGACGATCCACGACCGGTGTTGAACCGGGACGCGCGGACGCGGTCGCTGACATGTGGGCGCTCCCAGGCGGTACGCGGCAAAAGGGGCGCCGCCCCTTTCGAGACGATCGTCAGCTTAACGAGCCAATTACGGCCGTTCGGCGTAACCGCGCTGATTCCCGTGCCTCGACGAACGGGCACCGGACGACCCGTTTGAACCAGTTCGAACAGGGAACCCCGAGCCGCCGGAAACGCGGCCGAGCCAACGGCCCCGATCCGGTCGGGTTGCTGCTGCGTCCGGGCGGACGGACAGGTGACGACCCATGCTGGAGGAGGCGGCCCAGGTGAGCGGTCCGACTGGCGCACGATGAACGCGGCGTGGGCGATGGCCGTCGGGATACCGGTCGCCCTCGGTGCCGCGGCAGCGTTCGCCGGGTCGTCCGTCCTGCAGTTCCGCGCCTCCCGCCAGGTGCCCACGGCGCCAGCCGGCCGGCCCAGCCTGCTGTTGGCTCTCTTCCACGTGCGGGGCTGGCGATGGTCAGTGGTGCTCGCGGCGGCGGCGTTCGCCCTGCAAGTCGTGGCGTTGAGCCTGATCCCACTGATCCTGGTGCAGCCACTGTTGGTGACCGGGCTGGTCTGGTACATCCTGCTGTTCGCCGCGGCCGGGCATGTTCGCGTCGACCGCACGTTGCTCCTGGAGTCGATTCTCTGCCTGCTCGGGCTCGCCGCGTTCCTGGTGATTGCCCGGCCGACCCGTGGTCAGGGTCAGGGACTCGAATCGTTCTCGTCGGCGTTTCTGCTCTGCGTCGCCGTGGTCGTCGGCGTGGGACTGAGCGTGGTGGCCGCGCTGGGGCTGGACCGGCGCTGGCGCCCGCTGCCCCTGGCCATCGCGGCCGGCATCTGCTACGGCGTAACGGCCGGCCTGATCAGCAGCCTGGCGTTCCACCTCGAGAAGAGCCCGGCGATGATCTTCGGTCAGTGGCAGGTGTACGCCATCGCCGTGCTCGGCCCGTTCGGGGTGCTGCTCAGCCAGAATGCCTACCAGGCCGGCCCGATGGGGGCACCCGCGCTGGCCGCCATCACGGTCACCGACCCCTTGGTGGCCATCCTGGTCGGGCTGCTCTGGTTGGACGAGTCAATCCGCACCGACCCGTTGTCCCTTCTCGGCGAGGCGCTCGCCCTGGCCCTCGTGGTGGTCGCGGTCTTCCTGCTCGCCAAACGTGCGCCGCACGTCAAGGGCGGCTAGTCTGCCTTCGCTACATGTCGCCGTGGTGGCGGCTGGCGGAGCGGAGTGACCCGTGAGGGCCCTCCTGAGCCGACTCGCTGTCCACTACCGGCCTGCCCAGCCGGCTCACCCAGTCGACAAACTCCGCGTCCTGCCGCGGCAGCGGCTCGCCGTCCGGCCGGGTGCCCGCGCCGTCCGCGTCGGCCCGGGATCTGTTGCGCCGGAACAGGCCCAGCCGGCCGCCAGCCCCCACTCCGGTCCGTTCCGCCCTGACAACGGATGCCGGAACGGCCCCGACGCGGCCGGCCTGAGCGGCGTCGGCCGTGGGCAGGGTACCGGCGCGCCGGGCGTTCGCGAGGGCATCCCAGTTCGCGGCCTGGTCCAGGTCGGGCAGGGGCGGCCGGTGCCGAGGTGGGAGAGCCGGTTCGGCGCTGCCTTGCGTGCCGGCCGAGTGGGTTGCCTCGGCGCCTGGAGCGGGCTCGGTCGAGGACGGCATCCGCCGGGCCGGAACGACTGGCCGAGCTGCCTGAACGTGAGTCCGGTCGGTCTTCGGCGGCTGGTACATCCGGCCGGTCCCCGGGGCGGCGGATGCCCCGTCGGGTTCGGTGTTGTCGGCCCCCGCCGTTCCAGAGCCGTCCCCACCGGGTCCCGCGGGAAGGTAAGCCGCCGTCGCGGGCGCCGGTTGCGATGTCTCCGGTGTGGCGAGGTCGGCCGGTGCGGCCTGTGTTGGCTGTGTGGCGACGTCGCCAGATGCGGCCGGTGCGGCGGTAACGGCCGGTGCGGCGGTCCGCGTCGCGGAGTCGGCCGGCGCACCGTAGCCCGGCGGTTCGGCCGCGGTCGTGTGCGTCGCTGCCGTCACGCCGACGAACGTCCCCGTGCCGGCCAGGTCGACGGGCTGCGGCTCGCCGGCCGCGCCAGTGCCTGCCGTCATGGCCTGCGGCACGGCGGGGTCGGACAACGGACGGAGGATGTGTGTCGGCTCGACGACCCGCTCTTCGGAGGTGCGCGACAGGAACGGCCAGCGGAACAACGCGGCGGCGGCCGAACCGAGCACGCCGGCGGCGACGGCGAGCAGCGCGCCGTAGTACGGCGTGATCTGGTATCGGTCGACGGCGCCGCCGGGACCGGCGGTCAGGTAGGCGAACGCGATCAGCACCGCGCCGGTCGCGCCGGTCGCGCCGTTGACCAGAGGCGGATGCCTGCGCCAACGGGCCAGCCCGCCGGTCGCCGCGCCGACGAGCAGGGCCACCGTCGGCAGTATCAGGAGAGCCTGGCGGTGTGCCGCGTCGGTGTCGAGCCCGGCCTGCTCCAGCACGCCGATCCGTACGGCGGGCAACGGCCCGGCGGTCGCGAGCGCCGGGACGGCCGAGATGAGCGCCAGCAGCCAGACCGCGCCGCCTACCGCCGCCATGTTCCAGCCCAGCGGTGGCTGCAGCAGTACGGCGATCGCGGCACCCGCGCCGACCAGCGCGCCGACGATCGTGCAGATGCCGAGGGCCCAGATCGGGTCCACCGAGAAACGATCGGCGGCCTGAGCCGGCCGGACGCAGAGCAGCGCGATGACGGTGGCGCCCAGCGCGGCCGCGGCGGCGATGGCCACCAATCTGCCGGTGCTTTCCAGCACCCCGTACCGGCGGGCCAGGCGTGCGGTGACGACGGTGCCGGCTATGGCGGCGTGTGCCGCGAACCAGCCCACCCAGGCGAGCTGGGCGGGCCACTGGTTGACGGTGGCGCCGGTGGAGACGCCGGTGAGCTGGACGATGCCGACGCTGAACGCGATGCCGAGCTGACCGGCACCGGCGAGCACGCCCATCCCGAGAGCTGTGATCAATAGGTTACGCCACGTGCGAGAGACCATGCCGGCACCGTACGCACCTTTTGGGACGATTGTCACCGAAATGAGATATTCCATGTCGGACGGCCGTGCCGGCGGTCATCCCCGTTCGACCAGTGCGCGACGTACCTGGTGCGGCCCACATTGGTGTGTGCATGTGGACCGTGGAATGCGACTTACGGCTGCTCCGGGAGGGGGTGGGTGGCGGTTCAGGTCAACCCACCCCCTCGGCGTCGGGGTCAGTAGCGACGCAGGATGCGCTTGTCGGCGTCCAGGTCGCGGTCAAGCCTGATCACGATGAACTCGTTGTTGTCCGCTTGGCCGGCCGTGCGGCCCGAGGAGGACGGAAAGTTGTTGTCGTTGAGGACGGCCAGCGTGCGGTCGTCGAGCATCACCACGTCCTCGATCGTCTGGAACGGGAATGTGAAGGTGCCAGCGAACCCGCCGACGTGCCGCGGGTTGGCGATGTTCATCAGGTCGGCGACCAGTGTCTTGTCGAGGCGCCCGTCCCGGTTCCGGTCGCGCTTGTCGGCCAGGTAGATCCTCTTGACCTTCGCCGTCTCACCCTGGCCGTTGTCCCGCTCGATGATCAGGAAACGGTCACGGTCGACCATGAATGCGTCACCGATCGCGTGGTCGGCAGCGTCGAGCGCGTAAGTCCAGCGTCGACCGGTGTAGGTGTTGGTCCTGACGTCGAACTCGTTGAGCCGGAGTGTGCCGGTCGGGTCGCCGGTGACCGTGCCCTCGAGTAGCGGATAGAGCGTGGCGCCGTCCGGTGACTGGGCCATGCCCTCGAAGCCCTTGCTGCTGGCGAGGTTGGCCGGGGTCGTACCGCGGGTCGGGTTCTCGGGAGCGAACACGCCCGGCAGTGGCACCGGCGCCTGCATTAAGCGGCCCGCCCGGTCGAAGTGCAACAGGTACGGGCCGAATTCGTCACCGATCCAGTACGTGCCGTCGGCCGTCCGAGTGATCGACTCGACGTCGAAATCGGCACCGGTGAGCACGCGGTCGGCGCGGGTGAGAGCGAATGGAACCTTGCCATCCGGGTCGGTCAGGTTGATGCCGCCGACCACGTCGACGGCCCCGCCGGCGAAGCCGGGCGCGACCCGCTGGACACGCAGCAGGAAGTCGGCACTGTTGGCCTTGTTGCCGAACCCGTTGTCGGACAGCACGTCGAAGGTGCCGTCGGTGTTGCGCAGGACGCCGCTGAACCCCTGAATCGTTTGGTCGGCGAACGGTGGGGTGATGCCGTTGATGGGGGCAGTGCCGAGTGACGAGCCGGACGGTTCGCTACCGGGAACGAAGGTCACTGCCGGCAGCGCGGCGAACTTGATCAACTCGGCCCGGTCCCACATGCTTCGCTCGGCTGCCGAGGCGGCGCCCGGCAGCGTCAGGGTCAGCGCGGCCACCGCAGCACCCAGGCCCACCCGCTTGCTTACTGCCATCAATCCTCATTTCGTCAAGAACGAAGGACCAGATACTTCTGGGTAGTGATCCGATGGCAAGGTAGAGGGACGCGATGAACGCGGACTGGCCAGAGAGAATCCGCGTCCGAACGGTGCGGTGACCCCTTCTGGGTGACCTCGGGTTGCATCAGGTGACGGCGTGGGCCGGCCTTTGCGGAATCAGTCGGTGGTGGTCACTGATGCCCGCAGGCGGGTGCACGCGGCCGCGCGGACGCCGGCAAGCACCGGGTCGCCGGTCAGGGCAGAGGCTCGGACGGGAACTCGCCGAGGCATGCGGTCGACGGCGGGGCGGATGCTGTCGAGCAGCGCCGGCCCCCATGATCCGCCGACGACGATTTCCTGTGGGTCCGCGAGGGCGATAACCGCCGCGATGGCGCCGGCGACGGCAGTGCCGATGATTTCGTGAGTAGCGGGGTCGCTCGCGAGGAGGCGTTCGATGTCGATCGCCGTGGTGCCGTCGCGGCGTAGGTTCAGCTCACCGAAGATGTCGATGAAACGGATTGCTCGGCCGGCGGGCCCGATGGTGAGCAGGTGGGCTATCTCTCCGGTGAGGCCGGCATGGCCGCGCCGGACTTCGCCGTCGTCGACGATCGCGCAGCCGAGTCCTTCGCCCAGGTAGAGGTAAGCGAAGTCGCGCAGGGTCGGCTCGGCGAGCGCCGCCCAGTTCACGTCGTTGTCGACGATGACCTCGAGTGGTGCCAGTATGGCGGCTGGGTCCAACTCGCCGACGAGGAAGGGCGCGTCGGGTAGGCGTACCAGTCGGCCGGTCTTGCGATCCACTGGGTCAGCGGCACCGATCACGGCCAGCCGGGCCGGCTGGCCGGCAGCGGCGCTGACCTCGACGGCCACTTCGCTGAGCGCTGCGGATACCTGAGTCGGATGGGCCGGTCGATCTATCGGTCGAGCCGCTCGCGCGACGACGTCGCCGTAGACATCGATGCACTCGGCGGCGACGCCGGTGGGGGCGATGGTGATCGCCAGCGCAACCCCGAGCGCGGGGGCGAGCGAGTAGTACAAGCCGACCCGGCCGCGGCCGCGGCCGCCCGGGGTGCGTTCGCCGGTGTCGGCGACGAGGCCGCGTTCGGTGAGCCGGCGCACGCTCTCGACGGCGGTGGGCTTCGAGATGCCGATTTCGACGGCCAGCTCCGCACGGGTGAGGCGGCGGTGCTGCATGAGGGCGCGCAGCACGTGCTCATCGGTGACCGACCGGACGAGGTCTTGTGACGGCTTGGCGGGCTCCACTCGGCAAGCCTAGACAGAGGTGTCGTCTTACCGGACCGTGGCGAGCTGTCCGAGGCGTGGACGACCGGGGTTGCCCATGCCTGGGCGCCCTGTGGAGCCGAAGTGGCTTTCTAGTCAGGGCTCTTGCCTTGAGTCGTGGGGGACACGTACAGTCGTCCAAGTAAGGGCTTCTAACTTGGAAGGAATCGTCGTGCCGACAACTACCGCGCTACCCCACTGGGAAGAAACCCCCACCGACCTCAAGGCCGCGATCCGGGACATCAAGCAGGCGTTGCGCGAGCGCA
The DNA here is from genome assembly GCF_040607895.1 of Micromonospora sp. NPDC005220. Classification (NCBI taxonomy): domain Bacteria; kingdom Bacillati; phylum Actinomycetota; class Actinomycetes; order Micromonosporales; family Micromonosporaceae; genus Micromonospora; species Micromonospora sp. NPDC005220. The sequence continues at coordinate 40,322 of NZ_JBEXHP010000013.1, read as the reverse complement.
TCGCCGCCTCCGGTCGTACCGTTGAGGAGGTCTTCTCCGTGGTCGAGCAGCGCGTGCAGGCCGCCATCGACGACATCGCCGCCGCCCGCCGGCGCGGCGAATCGATCTGGCCGGTCATCGACTACGCCGACATCGCCAACGGAACCGTCACCGCTGAACAGCTCGCTCACCTACGCAAGCGCGGCTGCCTCGTCGTCCGCGGACACTTCGAGCGCGACCAGGCCCTGCAATGGGATCGGGACATCGTCGATTACGTCGAGGGCAACAACTTCTTCGAGAACTACCGCGGCCCCGGCGACGACTTCTTCGGCAGCGTCGGCTCGAAACCGGAGATCTACCCCATCTACTGGTCTTCGGCGCAGATGCAAGCCCGGCAGAGCGACCGCATGGCCAAGGTTCAGTCCCTCCTCAACCACCAGTGGAAGCACGAATCCGATGGGGTGCAGTGGTTCGACCCCGACCGCGATTCGCTCTACCCCGACCGGATCCGCCGGCGGCCCGAGGGCGCCGACTCCGCCGGCCTCGGCACCCACCTCGACCCCGGCACCCTCGACCTCTGGATGACCAGCGCCTACCAGCAGGCGTTCCGGCACCTGTTCGACGGCAGCGTCGAGCAGTACGACCCGTGGGACGCCGCCCACCGCACCGCCGGTCCGCAATACCCCGGCACCACCATGTGCTCCGCCTTCCGCACCTTCCAGGGCTGGACCGCGCTGTCCGACATGAACCACGACCAGGGCGTGCTGCACACCGTCCCGATCCCCGAGGCAATGGCCTACCTGATGCTGCGCCCGCTACTGCCCGACGTCCCGGACGACGACATGTGCGGCGTCACCGTCAACCAGGTCTTCCCCGCCGGCCACAAATGGCATGCCCCTCTCATGGAAGCCCTCGTCGGCATCCCGGACGTCCAGGCCGGCGACTCCGTCTGGTGGCACGCCGACATGATTCACAGCGTCGCCCCGGTCGAGGCCCAGCAGGGCTGGGGAAACGTCATGTACATCCCCGCCGCGCCCTGGTGCCCCCGCAACGAGGCCTACGCCGCTTCGGTCCGCCAGGCGTTTCTCACCGGCGAGAGCCCCAGCGACTTCCCCGCCGAGCACTACGAGCGTGAATGGCCCAACCGCTTCCGCGAGGAAGACCTGAACGAGACCGGCCGCCGCGGCCTCGGCCTCGACTAGCACTTCCCGCCGCCTGCCTCGGCGACCGTCAAGCCTCTCGGAGGAGGTCGCCGAAGCGGTGGTGCCTGCGTGTCGATCCCCAACCTTCTGGACAGAACACCTAGCGCCCGGAGGTGGCAGCGGCGGCCTCCGCGAGGGCGGTCCGGACCGTGTCTACCAGTGGTTCGTTCGGGTGCTCGATCCAGTGCTGCACGGCAACCCGCAGGATGGCCAGGAAGGTGGCGGCCAGGACGCGGGAGCGCAGCGCCACGTCGGCGCCGGTGAGCCGGTGTGCCAGTTCGCCGGCCAACTCGCGCTCGACGGCGCTGTACGCCGCGACCTGATGTGCGGCCAGGCCGGGGTGCCGACGTAGCTGCCGCCGCTGGGTCAGCCAGGGCGGGTCTCCGTCGCCGAACAACTCCTCGATGAAGCGTTGCGCCGCCCGGCTGAGTGCTGCCCACGGCGGCTCGTCGACGGGTTGTTCGCCGATGAGCTGCAACAGCCGGCGAAGGCGCGTGGTGTCGCCGTGGAAGAGCGCCTCCTCCTTGCTGGAGAAGTAGTTGGAGAACGTCCGCCGGGAGACGTTGGCGGCATCGGCGATCGCCTCGACGGTCAGGCCGTCGAGCCCCTGCTCGGCGGTGAGGCTCAGGGCCGCCTCGTGCAGGGCCAGGCGGGTGGCCGCCTTCTTGCGCTCCCGCAGCCCAGTGGTCTCGTCCATCGCCTTCAAGCGTACGTGGGGGGTAACGCGCGAGATGGCCACGTCCTGTGCTCGACGAGGTAGCGGCGGCAGCGGTCGTCGCTGCGGCGGCACCTCGTCCGAGGGCGGGGGCCCGCCGCTGCCGTGCGCACTCGCCTTCGCCGCCTTATCACGTGTTGGTGGCTCGTGGGGCTGTTCCGTGAACCGTCCGCGTGCCGAGCCGGGGGTGAGAACGATGGGCGGTGCAGGTGGTCGACGCACCGGCGTCGCCGGTTCCGGGCAACCGGGGGGACATCGTGCAGGACATGGCTGTCGCGTCGCCTGACGTCGGTCCGACGACGTCGGGCCTCGCCGAGCGGGTGTGGGTCAACGCCGAGGAGGACCCGGCGAAGGTACAGTTCGTTCGCCCGGCGCCGGTGTCGAGGGCCTGGCCCCCGCGGCGGCCGGTACGCGGGGGTGACGTGCCGGTGACCTGCGCGCAGTTCCGCGACGACGTCGCGACCCTCGCCCGGGGCTTCATCGCCGCCGGTATCGGACACGGCGACCGGGTCGCCCTGATCAGCCGAACTCGCTACGAATGGACCCTGGTCGACTACGCCCTCTGGGCGGTGGGCGCGGTGACCGTGCCGATCTACGACACCGCCAGCGTCGACCAGGTGACGTGGATTCTGCGGGATTGCGGCGCGGTGGCGTGTGTAATGGAGACGGCAGCCCACGCCGGTCTGGTCGAGGCGGCCAGGCCCGACGCGCCGGAACTGCGCGAGGCGTGGCAGATCGACGCCGGCGGGCTGATCACCCTCGCCGGTCTCGGACGCGACGTCGCCGACACCGACGTCGAGACACGCCGCCATCGGGTTTCCGCCGCCGACGTGGCCAGCATCGTCTACACCAGCGGGACGACCGGCCGTCCGAAGGGCTGCATACTGACGCACGGCAACATTTCCCGCGACGTCACGGGTGCGGTGTCCGCACTGCCGAACCTGCTGCACGAGGGCGCGTCCACTGTGTTGTTCCTGCCGTTGGCGCACGCGTTCGCCCGTCTCATTCAGGTGGGCATGGTGCAGACGCGGGCGACGACGGTGCACAGCTCCGACATCGCTGGTGTGCGCGACCAGCTGCGCCGATACCAGCCGACGTTCATCCTCGCCGTGCCCCGGATGTTGGAGAAGATGTACGACCGGGCACGACAGCAGACCGACGACGCCCACCGCGGGTGGCTGTTCACCGCGGCCGAGCGGATCGCGGTGCGCTACAGCCGTTCCCTCGACGACCGGGGCGGGCCGAGCGCCTGGCTGCGGCTGACGCACGGGGCCTGCGAGGTGCTGGCCTATCGCACGCTCCGCGACAGCCTGGGCGGACGGTGCCGCACCGTCATCGTCGGCGGTGCGCCGATGAACGAAAGCCTGAGCCACTTCTTCCGTGGCGTCGGCATCACCGTGCTCGAGGGTTACGGCCTGACCGAGACTTCACCGGCGTTGACCGTGAACCGACCCGACCGGCACCGCATCGGCACCGTCGGGCCGCCCCTGCCCGACGTGGGGATCCGGGTGGCCGCCGATGGCGAGATCCAGGCCCACGGCGCTGTGGTGTTCGGCGGCTACTGGAACAACCCGGACGCCACCCGGGCCGCGTTCACCGACGACGGTTGGCTGCGCACCGGCGATCTCGGCCACCTCGACACGGGTGGGTTTCTGCAGGTCACCGGCCGGAAGAAGGAACTCATCGTGACGGCGGCCGGCAAGCACGTCGCGCCTACCCCGATCGAGGAGGCCATCCGCGCTCACCCGTTGGTCAGCCAGTGCGTGCTCGTCGGCGACGGCCGCCCCTTCGTCGCCGCTCTGGTGAGCATCGACGCACGGGGCTGGCAACGATGGCGTCGCACCCATCAGGTACCCGAGGCCCCTCTGGCCGAGATACGCGATCACCCGCGCCTGCGCGCCGAGATCCAGACCGCTGTGGACCGCGCCAACCGCGCCGTGTCCCGGGCTGAGCAGGTCAAGACCTTCCGCGTCCTGCCCCGTGACCTCACCGAGGAAGACGGGGAGCTGACACCGACGCTCAAGGTCAGACGCAGCGTGGTGGCGGCGCGCTACGCCGCGGACATCGACGATCTTTACCGTGACCACGCCGGTTCGCCACCGGCGGACCCTGCCGCCGGGCCGGCCACCACCGCGACCGCGCCCGATCGCCCTCGCCCTGCCCACCGACCGCCGCAGTGACCGACACCGCTGGTGCTCACATCAGCCGGCGGCGGCTCATGGCCCGCCAGGCCAGGTAGCCGGGCGGTACCGGCAGCCAGAACGTCGCGAGGCGGTAGATCAGGGTGCCTGCGACAGCGGCGTCCAGCGGCACCCCGTAGAGCAGCAGGCCGGAGACGAGCGCGGCTTCGGTGGCACCGAGCCCGCCGGGGGTGGGCGCGGCGGACGAGACGCCCTCACCGACGAGGCAGACCAGGATCACCTGAGGCAGGTGTGCGATGGGGACCGGGCCGCGGGTAGCGAGCAGCGCGAGGTACAGGCAGAGGCCGTAGGTGAGGGTCAGCGCCGTGGACGCGACGACGAGCCGCCGCAGTCCGTGCTGACGGGTCAGGGCGCGCAGCGCGGTGATGACCTGGCCGGCGGCCGCGCGTCCGCGCCGCCGGATCCGGGGTACGGCGAGCACCGCCGCCAGGACGAGTAGGACGGCCAAGGCGCCCAGTAGCAGCGGCAGTGCCCTGGTCGCCTCGTGAGTGAGGATGCGGGCGGGCTGCCGGGCGAACGGCAACAGCACCGGCAGGAGCAGCACGACCGAGACCACGCCGGCGGTGCGGGCGACGGCCACGGCGGTGGCCGCATCGGCGGCGGTGAGTCCCTTCTGGTGCAGGTACCGCAAACTGAGTGCGGCGCCGCCGAGGCTGCCGGGCGCCAGCCGGTTGGCGAACGACGCGGCGACCTGCACCAGGGTGGCCTCGCCCAGCGGGACCCGATTGGCCGTGGCCAACCGGAGCACGACGCCGCTGAGCAGGTAGGTCAGGGCGGAGCCGAGCAGCGTCGCCGCGACCGCGACCGGGTTGGCGTGCACGATCAGACGCGCCGCGGTGCGTACCTCGCCGAGTTGGGGGAGCAACAGGTGCACGATCAACCCCAAAAACAGCAGCTCCAGGACCGTGCGGCGGCTGAACCGGACCACCTTCACCGTCGTACGGTCGCGGTCGGGGCAACGCTCCAGGATCAACTGGCGTAGGCAGGTCAGCATGCCGTGGTGACCACGCAGGGCGCTGCGTCCCGCGCGGGAGAGCACCGGAGGTTGCAGGAACGGCACGCTGTCCGCGACCGACGCGACACCGAGGTGGTCCACCGCGGCGGCGACGACGCTGGCCGGGTCGACCCGCGTGGAGAGGGCGACCATCAGCTCGACGATGTCGCGGGCCTTTTGCTCTGCCGAGGCGTCGTCGGCGCCGAAGCCCAGGTCCACCAGGTAGGCGAGGTTCCGACCGACGAGCACGTTCGCGGCGCGCAGGTCGCGGTGCGCGATGCCGGCCCGGTGCAGGCGGGCGACCTGTTCCCAGGCGTCGTGCACGGCGGCGAGCGGGACGGGCCCGATGGCGGAGTGCAGCGGGGCGGCGTCGATGAACTCCTGCACCAGTACGGCGTCGCCGCCGGGCATGGTGGCGGTCGTGACGACAGAGGGAACCCTGACGCCGGCGCGTTCGGCCAGCAGAGTCAGGCAGGTTTCGTGTTCGCTCTGCTGGCGGGCGCTCAGATAGGGTGGCGCGTCGGCCACGTGGCGGTAGCGCACCCTCCGGTAGAGCTTGTAGACCCAGTCCGCGTCGCGTTGCTCACCGCCGGTCACTTTGACGAACAGCCGCCGCCCGCCGGTGGTGACCGCCTGCCACGGCTGCGAGCCGCGGGCGTCGCCGTGGATCGGCGCCAACCGTGCCACGTCGATCCCGCGCCGCCGCAGCGTCGTCCGCAGGGCAGGCGCGGACCGTTGCGGCCCGACCTCGCCGGCCGCGAGCCGGGTCAGACACACCGCGAGCCAGCCGACGAGGACTCCGCCGACCACGTCGACCGGCAGGTGTGCCCCGACGTGGATCCGCGCGACGGCGACCAGCCCAATCACCACCCAGGCGGCCCGGCGCCACCGAGGGCCCCCGGCCCGCGCCGCGATGAGCGTCAGGGCCGTGGCGACCGCGACATGTCCCGACGGGTATCCGAACCGTCCGGTGATTGTCTCGCGCAGCACCACGTCGGTGAGCAGCGCTGCCGGCCGCTGCCGGGCGACCATGGCCTTGACGGCGAGCGCGAGCCAGTACGCCAGGTTCCCGGCCAGCAGGAGACTCCACGCCATGCCGACTCTGCGTCCGACGACCGCTACTGCGGCGGCGACGAACACCGCCGCGTATGAGCCGACCTGCATGACCAGAACCAGAACCGGAGTCAGCCCGGCGGGAAGGTGGTTGAGCAAGGCGAACAGGTCCCGCTCCCACAGCGGCACGGGACGCTGCCGGGTAGCCGCGCTCACCGCTACCAGCAGGCTGGTCGACACGGTCAGGCCAACCAGCAACGCCGGCGATGGGCGATGCCTGCGCGCTCCCACCGGTCCTCGGTCGCCCCTCATTCGGCGTCGTGCCTTCCGTCGAGCTGAACCCTACGGATCGCCCCCGCCGGATGGTCCTCTTTGCCATTGGCCAACCCGTTCGGGGGCGACAATCAACCGGCGCTCATCGGCTGCCGCCGCTCCTCGTCCTGACCCTGGTTTTCGTTTTGCCGGCCCTGGAGTCATCGACCCTGCTCGGGCTGGTCGTGCCGGGCGAGACCGCGATCCTGATCGGCGGCCAATCGGCCGCGCGCCGTGGGGCGAATCGGTAGCGTCACTCGCGGGACGGGTGGCTGAGGACCGCGGAGTGCGCAGTGGGGCGAGCAGAGGGCGAGCACACGGCGTTCTGGGCCGGGCCGCTGCCGGACGCGGTGGCCGCCGTCGGGGCGTCCACCGGCGGGCTCACCGGCGAACGCGCCGCCGCGCTGCTGCGCGAGCACGGACCCAACCGGGTCGCCGCGGGCGGCAAGCGGGGCTGGCGGCTCCTGCTGTCACAGTTCACCAGCCCGATCATCCTGATCCTGATCGCCGCGACCGTGTTGTCGATGGCCGTCGGGGACCTCATCGACGGCGCGATCATCCTGGCCATCGTCGCCGCCAGCGGCGGACTCGGCTTCTGGCAGGAACACGCCGCCGGGCGGGCCGTCGACGCGTTGCAGGCCCGCGTGCGCGTGAACACCGACGTCGTCCGCGACGGGCGTGAGGTCTCCGTACCGGTCGAGGAGGTCGTCGTCGGCGACCTCGTGGTGCTGCGGGCTGGGGACGTCGTTCCCGCGGACTGCCGGATCGTCGAGGCCGGGCGTCTGCAGGTCGACCAGGCGGTGCTGACCGGCGAGTCGTTCCCCGCGACGAAGTCGAGCGACCCGTCGCCAGCGCAGGCGGAACTGACCGAACGGCGCAACGCCCTGTGGATGGGCACCCATGTGGCCAGCGGCACCGCACGCGCGGTCGTGATGCGCACCGGACGGGACAGCACCTTCGGGGCGGTGTCCCGTCGGGTCGCCGCTCGTCCCGCCAGCACCGGTTTCCAGCGCGGGCTGACCCGCTTCGGGCTGCTGCTGGTCCGGATCATGATGGTGCTGCTGGTCGGTATCTTCGTCGCCAACCTGCTGATGCACCGCCCGGTCATCGACTCCCTGCTGTTCTCGCTGGCCCTCGCCGTCGGGTTGACCCCGCAGATGCTGCCCGCCATCGTCGCGGTCAGCCTCTCCGCCGGAGCCCGGGCGATGGCCGCGCACCGGGTCATCGTCAAACGCCTCGACGTCATCGAGGACTTCGGCGCCATGACTGTTCTCCTGACCGACAAGACCGGCACCCTGACCGCCGGAACGGTGGCCCTCACCGGATGCCTCTCGGTCGACGGCGAGCCGGACGCGGAGGTAGCCCGCCTTGCCCGGCTCAACGCCGGCCTCCAGCACGGATTTCCCAATCCCATCGACGCGGCGATCATGACGGGGCAACCACCCGCCGACCCGAAAACCCGGATCGCCGAGGCGCCCTACGACTTCACCCGCCAACGCCTGTCCATCCTGGTTCGCGACAGCGACGGGTCGGTCCTGGTCACCAAGGGCGCGTTGCGCGCGGTGCTCGACGTCTGCACCAGCGCGCGGACCGCCGCCGGCACGGTGCCGCTCGACGAGGTGCGCGACCGCGTCCTGCAACGGTTCACCGCGCTCAGCGACGAGGGCAGCCGGGTGCTCGGCCTTGCCGTACGGCCCATGCCCGGCGCCACCGCTGTCGCTGTGGCCGACGAACGGGAGATGACCTTCGTCGGACTGCTCGCCTTCCAGGACCCGCCCCGCGGCGACGCCGCCGCCGCGATCCGCCGCCTCGCCGCGATGGGTATCACGGTCCGTCTGGTCACCGGTGACAACCGGCATGCCGCGCGACACGTCGCCGCCGAAGTCGGGCTCGCCGGTGAACCGCTGATCGGCGCCGACCTCGCCGCCTGCCCAGACGATGAGCTACCGGACCGGATCGCCGACGTCAGCGTGTTCGCCGAGGTGGACCCGTTGCAGAAGGAACGCATTCAGACCGCGCTGCGACGCCGTGGCGACGTGGTCGGCTTCCTCGGCGACGGCATCAACGATGCCCCCGCGCTGCACGCCGCCGACGTCGGGATCTCCGTCGACACCGCCGTCGACGTCGCCAAGCAGGCTGCCGCGATCGTGCTGCTCGACAAGGACCTCGACGTGGTCGCCGACGGCATCCGCCTCGGCCGCCGCACGTTCACCAACACGCTGAAATACATCCGCGTCAACACCAGCGCATCCTTCGGCAACGTCGTCAGCATGAGCATCGCCACGCTCCTCCTGCCCTTCCTGCCGCTGCTGCCCCGCCAGGTCCTGCTGCTCAACTTCCTCTCCGACATCCCCTACACCACCCTGTCCACCGACCACGCCGACCCCGAGCAACTCCAGCACCCTCGCACCGTCGACGTCCGGGCCATCCGCAGGTTCATGCTGGTGTACGGATCGATCAGCATCGCCGTGGACCTCCTCGTGCTCGCCGCCCTGCACTGGTGGTGGCACGTAGCCACCGACGTCTTCCGCGCCGCCTGGTTCGTCCAGTTCACCGCCACCGAGATCATCGTGCTGCTGGTGTTGCGGTCCAACCGAAGCTTCCTGCGCACTCGCCCCTCAGCGGCGTTGGCCGGCACCGGACTGGTGCTCATCGCGGTCACCGTCGCGCTGCCGTTCAGCCCACTCGCCGCGCCGCTCGGGTTGGCACCACTCCCACCGGCGGTGTTGGCGACTCTCGCCACGCTCACCATCGTCAACGTCGCTGCCAACGAGACCGCCAAACATTTCGTCCCACCCGATCCGACCGGCCCACGTCCCCGCCACCGATGACTGGCCGCCGCGAGAGCGTCGACGGCGACTCCCGCCCCTGGCTATCGTCTTCGCCGAGTGGCTGTCAGGTCCGGTCCCCGGTCCAGGCCGCTTCGAGGATCGCGGTCAGGCTGGTGGTGTCGGTCGGGCCGGGATGGTTTTGGATCAAACGGGTGACGCCACTGGCCATCTCCGCGAAGCGCGGGAGGTCGGCGCGTGCCACGCCGATGTCCGCCAGGGTGGGAGGGATACCGATGTCGGCGAGGAGCCCGTCGAGCCAGGTGAGGAACGTATCGGCGGCCTCGGCGTTCGAGGCGTCGGTCACGTCGAGCCCGCACGCTCCGGCGAGGATGGCCAACCGGTCGCCGATGGCATCTTTGGCCGCGTCCAGCGCGTAGGGCAGTAGCAGCCCGACGCCCAGGCCGTGCGGCGTGTGCGTGGCTGCGCCGATGGGGTACTGGAGAGCGTGCGGGGCCGCGTTGCCCGCGTGGGAAAAGGCGAGCCCGGCGAGCATGGACCCGTAGGACATGTCCGCGCGCGCGTCCGTGTCGCCTCCGTCCCGGACCGCACGACGCAGGCTACGGGCGATCCGTTCCGCAGCCAGGAGCGCGTAGTGGTCGGTGATCGGGTTGCGGCCGAGGAACACCTGCTCCACCGGGTCGCGCGGTCCGTGGGCCCGGGGTCGCGCGGTGTAGCTCTCCACCGCGTGACAGAACGCGTCGATGCCGGAGTGGGCGGTGACGGTCGCGGGGCAGCTGTAGGTGAGTTCGGGGTCGACGATGGCGAAGTCGGGCACGATGTGGACGCTGGAAACCCCCACCTTCAGCTCGCGGTCCGGGTCGGTCAACACCGAGACGGGTGTGAGCTCGGAGCCGGTGCCTGAGGTCGTCGGGACCGCGACGAGAGGAAGTGTCGGCCCCGGCACCTTCGACTCGCCGTAGAAGTCGCGCGGCGTCCCACCGTGGCGCCGGATGACGCCGACGATTTTGGCCAGGTCGATCACCGTGCCGCCCCCGATGGCGAGGATCACGTCGGCGTCCACCTCGGCGGCGACCGCGACGGCCACTGCGACATCGGCGAGTGGCACGTCCGGGGTCGCGTCGGAGAACACCTCGACGACCTCGACCTTCTCCCGCACGGCGGCCACGATTTCGGCCACGCCCGGCTGCCCCAGAAGAACCTGGTCGGTCACGATGAGCACTCGCGAGCCACTCTCGGCCACCACTCGTGGGATGTTCTGCGCGACCCCTTCGCCCACTATCAGCTGGCGTGGTCCGCGGACGGTCTCAAGCATGTCGGTGCCTCTCCGGAACGTCGGCGGTGATGTGCTGGGCGGACGTCCAGGTCACCTGCGAGACCGGGACGGCGTCGGCGAGGTTGGCCGCCCGGATGGCGCGGGCGCGCGCGCCGGGCGGCCGCAGGCCGATCACGGTAGGTCGATCGCCGCGTAGGTGAGGTCGAGGTACTCGAGGATGCCCTCGTGCGACCCCTCCTTGCCGATCCCGGACTGCTTCACACCTCCGAACGGAGCTGACGGGTCCGAAATCAGACCACGGTTGATGCCGACCATCCCCGTGTCCAACCCTTCGGCGAACCGGAGCGCCCGCTGGAGGTCCCGGGTGAAGACGTATCCGACCAGGCCGTGCTCGGTGTCGTTGGCCTTCGCCAGCACCTCGTCGTCGGACGTGAACGAGATGATCGGCGCCACCGGGCCGAAGATCTCCGTCTTCAGCATCCGCGCGTCGTCGGGCACGTCGACGAGGACCGTAGGCGGGTAGAAGTGGCCCGGCCCGTCCGGACGCTCGCCGCCCACCAGGACCCGGGCGCCGCGATCGACCGCGTCGGTGACGAGCTCGTCGATCGTGGTGACCGCGGCCTCGTCGATCAACGCCCCGACGTCCACGCCGTCGTCGAGGCCGTGGCCCACCGACAGCGCGCCCATGCGCTCGGCGAAGCGCGCCGTGAACTCCTCGCGCACCGGCTCCTCGACGTAGATCCGGTTGGCCGCGATGCAGGACTCCCCGATGTTGCGCATCTTGGCCACCATGGCGCCGTCAACCGCGACGTCCAGGTCAGCGTCCGCACACACGACCAAGGCCGCGTTGCCGCCCAGTTCCATCGAGGTACGCAGCACGTTGTCCGCAGCCTGCCGAAGCAGCACGCGCCCGACCTCGGTCGACCCGGTGAACGAGAGCTTGCGGGTCCGGCTGTCGGCCAGCAGCGCGGAGACGACCTCGCCGGAACGCTTGGTGGTGACCACGTTGACGACGCCCGGGGGTACGCCGACCTCCTCCATGAGGCGGGCCAGGAACAGCATGGTGAGGGGCGTCTGGCCTGCCGGCTTGGTGATGGTCGTGCAGCCGGCGGCCAGCGCAGGAGCGATCTTGCGGGCACCCATGGCCAATGGAAAGTTCCAGGGCGTCACGAAGACGCACGGTCCGACCGGCTTCGGCACGGTGAGGATGCGATAGCCACCGGCGGGGGCGACGCTGTAGCGCCCCTCGACGCGCACCGCCTCCTCGGCGAACCAACGGAAGAACTCGGCGCCGTAGGCCACCTCTGCCCGAGCCTCGGCGAGCGGCTTGCCCATCTCCAGCGTTATCAGCCGGGCGACCTCCTCGGATCGCCCGGTCAGTGCCCGGTACGTCGCGGTCAACAACTCTGACCGTTTCCGCGGCGGGGTCGCCGCCCATTGCGCCATTGCCGTGCTCGCCGCGTCCAGAGCGGCGAGCCCGTCGACGACGTCAGCGTCCGCCACCTCGGCGATGACCTTGCCGGTGGCCGGGTCCTCGACGGCAAAGGTGGCGCCGCTTGCGGCGTCGCGCCAGGCGTCGCCGATCCGGAGCCGCCGGTGCTCGGGGGCCAGGACGTCCATCGGGTCACTCATTGCGTCGCCTCCTGCGATCTTCGTGGTGAGGTCCGGAGCGACGCCGCTAACGCCCAGCCTCGGACAGCGACAGCCCGGTGTCCGCGTCGAACAGGTGCGCACGGTCCAGGTCGACGGTGACCTGTAGCCGCTCGCCGGGCGTACCGGTGACTGTGGGTCGTGCCTTGACCTTGAGGATCTCCGTCCCCACTCGGACGTCGACCACCGTGCGGTCACCGAGCGGCTCAAGCCCGTAGAGCTCCCCGGACAACGACGCGTGCCCACGCTGCTCGACGGACAGGTCCTCCGCGCGCAGGCCCAGCAGCAGCGCACGACCGTCCTCCGCCGTGGTCCAGCGGGGCCGCGGCAGGGTCCAGCCGTCCGAGCCGACCAGCCGATCTCCCTCGGCGCGGCAGGCGAGCAGGCTGATCGGTGGGCTCCCGACGAATCCGGCGACCCACTTGTTGGCCGGACGCTCGTACACCTCGGTCGGCGTTCCGACCTGTTGCACCTTCCCCTCCTTGAGGACCGCGACCTGGTCGGCCATGGACAGCGCCTCGACCTGGTCGTTGGTCACGTAGACGAAGGTCGCTCCGAGGCTGCGGTGGATGCGGGTGAGCTCGGTGCGCATCTCGACGCGGAGCTTGAGGTCGAGGTTCGTCAGCGGTTCGTCCATGAGAAACGCGCGCGGGCGACGGACCAGCGCCCGGGCCAGGGCGACCCGCTGCATCTCACCGCCCGACAGCTGCGCGGGACGACGCTGCAGCAGACGTTCGATGTGCAGCAGGCTCGACATCCGCTCGACGGCGGCGGCGATCTCGCTCGACGAACAGCGGCGTGCCCGCAGCGGAGAGGCGATGTTCTCGTACACCGTGTGTCGCGGGTAGAGGGCGTAGCTCTGGAAGACCATGGCCAGGTCGCGTGCGGCCGGCGTGTCACCGGTCGCGTCCCGCCCGTCCAGGTGCACGGACCCGGCGTCAAGCTTCTCCAGGCCGGCGATCGCGCGCAGGGTCGTCGTCTTGCCGGCCCCGGAGGGCCCGAGCACGACGAAGAACGAGCCGTCCGGTACGTCCAGCGTCACCCCGTCCAGGGCCTGGACCTTGCCGAAGGACTTGCGCAGCCCCTGCGCTGCCACGGTTCCCATCAGGCCACCAGCTCTTCCGTGCGCGCGTCATACACCGCCGGGGTTCCGCCGGTGTGCCGCAGCCCGACCTTCGCGTCAGCGGCGAAACGAACGGTCGGTGGCATCCGAACCCGGACGTCACGCTGACCGCCGTGGTCGACCACGTAGATGATTTCGTCGCCCAGCCACTCCGCCGAGACCACCCGTGCCGGGACCGAACGTTCCGCCAGTGGTTCGGTGACCTCCAACGCCTCCGGCCGGACGCCGGCGACCAGGCGGCGGTCGCGTGGCAGGCCTGGCGGCGGCGTGAGGACCAGTCCGCCCTGACTGCGCAGCTTCCCGTCGGCCACCTCCACCTCAACCAGGTTCATCGGCGGCGAGCCGATGAAGGCGGCGCAGAAGAGACTCGCCGGACGGTCGTAGACCTCCAGCGGGGTGCCGATCTGCTCGACGCGGCCCCTGTTGAGGATGGCGATTCGGTGACCGAGCGACATCGCCTCGACCTGGTCGTGGGTGACGTACACCATCGTCGCCCCCAACTCTCCCTGCAGGTGCTTGATCTCCGTGCGCATGTCCGCCCTCAGCTCCGCGTCCAGATTGGTGAGAGGTTCGTCCATGAGGAAGGCGCGCGGTCGGCGCACCAGGGCGCGAGCGAGCGCGACACGCTGCTGCTCCCCGCCGGACAGCTGGCGCGGTCGCCGGTCCAGGAGCGGACCGAGCCGCATCAGCCGGGCGGCCTCGTCGACCCGCGCGTGCACCTCCTGCTTGGGCAGTCCCTCGGCCCGCAGCGGGAACGCCAGGTTGTCGCGGGTGCGCAGGTGTGGGTACAGAGCGTAGAACTGGAACACCATGGCGATGTCCCGCTCGGCGGGCGGCAGGTCGTTGACCAGCGTGTCGCCGATGCGGATGTCGCCCGTCGTCTGCCTCTCCAGGCCGGCTATGGCCCGCAGCGTGGTCGTCTTGCCGCAACCCGAAGGGCCGAGCATCACGAACAGCTCGCCGTGGCCGATGGACAGGTCCACGCGATCGACCGCCACCGTCCCGTCCGGGTAGCGCTTGTGCAGGGCGGTCACCTCGATGCCGGCCATCAGCGTCGCACCGCCCCGAGCGTCACACCGGCGATGAGGTGCTTGCGCACCAGGTACGCGAAGACGAGCACCGGTAGGGCGAACACCACGGAGGCGGCGGCCACGAGACCCCAGTCCGTGGTGGTGCCGCCGATGAGGCCGGCGATGGCGGGTGGGGCCGTCCGGACGCTGTCGCTGGAGGTGAGGAAGGTGGCGAACACGAACTCGTTCCACGAGAAGATGAGTGCGAAGACCGCCGTCGCGGCGATGCCGGGCACGAGCAGGGGAAGGGTGAATCGCCGGAACGCCTGCAAACGGGTGTAGCCGTCGAGCATGGCGGCATCCTCGTACTCCGCGGGCACCTCGTCGACGAACCCCTTCATCATCCAGATCGTGAACGGGACGTTGAACGCGGCGTAGATGAGGATCAGGCCGAGCTTGTTGTCGATGAGTCCGACCTGGCGGTACATGAGGAAGATCGGGATCACGACCACCACGGGCGGCATGAAGCGGGTGGACAGGATGAAGAACAGTTGGTCCTTCTTCGCCTTCACGGCGAAGCGTGAGTAGGCCCAGGCCGCCGGGACCCCCAGCACGGTGGCCAGCACCGTGGAGACCCCGGCGACCACGACGGAGTTGAGGAACGAGACCGACAGGGCCGTGCGACCGCCGTCGGGGCCGACGAACACGTCCCGGTAGTGGTCCAAGGTGATCTTGAAGTCGAAGAACTTGGCCGGGATGGCGTAGACGTCCCGGTTCTCCTTGATGGACGTCTCGATCATCCACAGCACCGGAAAGAGCATCACGACGGCCAGCACGGTCAGCAGCGCGACCTCCAGCGCGGAGCGACCCCGGCCACCGAGGCGACGCGCGGTGGGCGTGTCATCCCGGGCAGGACCTGTGGACACGGCCTCGTCGACGGAGACGGCCATCAGCCCTCCTTGAGCTTGTTCAGGTAGCGCAGGTAGAACTGCGTGAGGACGATGACGACGAGGACCATGAGGATCCCGTACGCCGAAGCGGTTCCGGTGTTGAAGCCCAGGAACGCGACCTTGTAGATGTGGAACGACAACGTCTCAGTGGAGACACCCGGACCTCCGTTGGTGAGGATGTAGACGAGGTCGAACAGCCGGAACGCCTCGATGGCCCGGAACATCACGGCGATGAGAAGCAGTGGCCATACCAACGGAAGAGTGATGGTGCGGAACCGGAACCACTCGGACGCCCGGTCGATCGAGGCGGCCTCGTAGAGGTATTTGGGAACCGCGGTAAGGCCGGCCAGTGCGATGAGCATGATGAACGGCGTCCACTGCCAGGTGTCGACCACGATCAGGGAAATCAGTGCCGTTCGCTGCCGGGTGAGCCACTCCACCTGCCCCAGGCCGACCGAGCCGAGCATGCTGTTGACCACGCCGAACTGCGCGTCGAGCATGAATCGCCAGAACAGCCCGACCACGACCGGCGACAGCATCATCGGCACCAGGAACAGAGTGGTCAGCACTCCTCGCCCGTGCGTGCGCCGTGAGATCAGATAGGCGATGCCGAAACCGAGCACGGTCTGCAGGCCGACCGCGCCGACCACGTAGATCAACGTCGTCAAGGCCCTCGTGTGAACCTGCGCCGACGTCAGGATGGCGGTGTAGTTCCCGAACCCGATGAAATTGGCGGGCCCGCCGCGGGTGGCCGAGTAGTCGGTGAAGGACAGGTACAACGCCCACAGCAACGGGAACACCGACATGGCGAGCAACAGCAGCATCGCGGGGGAGATGAAGACCACGGCGAGCCCGCGATCGCTCAACCGGCGGGACCGACCCGGTGCGGGTGGCGTCGCGGACGCCACCCGCCCGGGTTGATCGGTCGTCAGAGGGGCACTGTCACTCACAGTCCGCCGCCGCCCTTGCGGTTGCTCGAGTCGAGCACGCTCTGCTGCTCCTTGGCGATGTCGTCGAGCGCATCCTTCGGCTTCTTCGCGCCGTTGAGAGCCGCGTTCACGTTGGTGTTCTCAATGTCGACGAGGCGCGCGTACTCGGGCACGTTCCACATGTCCCGCATCCGCGGAACCGAGTCGGCGTACACCTTGTTGAACGGCCCGGCGTTGAGGAACTCGGGCGACTGGATTGCGTCCGTACGCGACGGCACACCACCGGCCGCGGCCCACTTCTTCTGGACATCAGCCTGCTCGAACCACTTCATGAAGTTCAGGGCCTCGGCCTGGTTCGCCGAGGAGGAGTAGGCCGACACGTGCATCCCCATGCCGCCGAGCGGGACCAGGTTCGTCTTCTGGCTCGGCAGGGTGGCGAAGCCCAGCTTGTCGAGAATCTGCTCCCGCGTGGTGCCGAGCGTCGACTGCTTCGGGTCGAGCAGGCCGCCGCTCGCGGCGATCCAGTTGAACGCGATGCAGGCCTTGCCCTGAGCGACCGCCGCGTTCACCTCGTCGATGAACCAGTTGCCGGAGCCCTTGGCGGTCAGCGGCTTCATCTTGTTGACCAGGACGTCCATCGCCTCCTGGCCTGCGGCGTCGTTGAGAACGCCGTCGATCTTGCGCGTCTTGGCGTCCCAGAGGTTGCCGCCGTAGACGCCGTTGACCGTGTTGTAGGTGACGGCCGCGGCGTCGGAGCCGTTGGCCTGGTGGAAAGCCAGCCCGCTGACGCCCGGGTTGTCCGCCTGGCACTTCTCGGCGGCTGAGATCATCTGGTCCCAGGTCTGCGGTGGCTTGTCGCCGATCAGGTCCTTGCGGTAGATCATCGTCCAGGTGTCGCCGAGCAGCGGCAGTCCGTACAGGCTGGCGTTCTCGTCGCGCTTGCCGGTCTCCGCCTGGGGGAACTGGCCGTAGGCCGCCAGCAGGTACGGGTTGTAGGCATTGACGTCGATGTTCTGCTTGACGAAGTCGGTGATGTCGAGGATGTTGCCGTTCGTCACGGCCTCGCCGATGTGTTGCGAGTCCAGGATCGCGATGTCGAAGTCGGTCTTGCGCGCGGCGAACTGGGTGAACATCGCGTCGTGCCAGTTCGCGTTCGGCACGGTGTTGACCTTGATGGTCGCGTTCGGCCGCTCTTTCTTGTACTCCGCGTTCGCGAAGGCTTCCAGTGCCTGGGCGGGGGGCCAGTCGAACCAGATGAAGCTGAGGGTCAGCGGGTCCGTGGTGAGCTCCGGGATGGTCGCCGGTGCCTTGGGGGCGCTCGCCTTCGCGCCGTCGTCCGGGCTGTCGCCGCAAGCCGTCACGGTCGTGGCCACCAGCAGCATGGCCGCCGCCGCCAGCTGCACCTTTCGCCGGGAACTCGATGTTCGTCCTATTCGCTGCATCTTCGTGCCTGCTTTCTGATTTCGGACTTCTAGGGCCTCGCTATGTGCTTCGCCGAGCAGTTGCTCAGGTGGTTCAGGCGCGTCGCCGGACTGTCGCGGGGGTCGACCCGCGGACCGGCGTCACGAGTACGCCGCGATGTACTGGTCATGGCACCGAGAAGATCTTCGGTCCACGTTTCCTATACGATCGAGTGGGGGCGTCAGCATGTCGCAGCGTTGTGACTGATGTCAACAGGTTCCCGAAGACGCAGGAAAGGACCTCACGTCACGATGGACGACGATGCGATGATCGCGCGGGGCCGTAGGGCCGTGACGGGCGCGACGCCGCCGGGAAGATCTGGCGGCCGGCTTGCCGACGAGGTGTACGACACGCTGCTCGGACAGCTGATGTCGCTACGGATCGAGCCCGGCTCCCGCGTCACGATCGACGTCCTGGCCCGAGAGCTGGGGGTCTCCCAGACGCCGATCCGAGACGCTCTGAACCGCATGGAGGCCGAGGGTCTGGTCGTGCGTGTGCCCCATGCTGGCTACCGCATCCCCCCTCAGATCACCCGCCACCGCTTCGAGGACATGCTCGAGGTCCGCCTGCTTCTCGAGCCGGCAGCGGCGCGCAGATCCGCTGAACGCGCATCCTCCGAGCAGGTGGCCGGCCTGCGACGAATGCTGGAGGAGATGGCGGAGCTGGAGGAGGGCAACGGGCCCATGGCCTACGGCGCCTTCGGGCTACGCGACGCCGCTTTTCACGATCTCGTCGCCCTGAGCGCGGAGAACCACGTCATCCGGGAAGCGCTCGCTCGCCTGCACAGCCACGTGCACCTCTTCCGGCTTCACCACGACGCCCAGGTCACTCACCTGGCCATGGCCGAGCACGAGGAAATTGTGGCCGCGATCGCCGCGCGTGACCCGGACGCCGCCGCCTACGCGATGCGTCGGCACATCCTGCGCTCCGGCGAGCGTTTCCGACGACTGTTCGACGAGGCCGCGGACGCGGGCGGAATGGCGGTAGAGGCTTGACGGGCGGGCGGGGCCCAGGAATGCTGACTGGATCCAATCGGATCGGATTGGATCCACCACACCGCCCCCACATGCGAGGAGAAGCAGGTGCCCAGAGCGCTGCTCCTGACCGGCGACGCCGCCGAGGAACTCGACACCATGTATCCCTACTATCGCGTGCAGGAGGGCGGCTGGGACGTCGACGTCTCGTCACGGACGATGCGTGACGTGCAACTGGTCATCCACGAGTTCGACCCCAACTCCGACGCCTACGTAGAGAAGAACGGCCGGAAGCTGCCTGTCGACGTGCCCTGGGCCGAGGTCGACGTCGAGCGCTATGACGCCCTCATCATCCCCGGCGGACGCGCCCCCGAATGGATCCGGGTCGACGCCGACGTCAGGCGCATCACCGAGCACTTCTTCGCGCGCAACCTCCCCATCGCGCTGGTGTGCCACGGCGCGCAGGTACCAGCGGTGTACGGGCTGCTGAAGGGTCGGAAGACGGCGTGCTTCCCGCCCATCACCGGTGACATGGAGAACGCGGGCGCCACGGTCATCGACGCTCCCGACGTGGTGGACGGCAACCTCGTCTCCTGCCGGGGGTGGCCCGACATGCCGCAGTTCGGCAGGGCGATGATGGAGGTCTTCTCGAAGTCCGTCAATCCCGCATCGGCATGAGCACACCTGGCCTGCCCCGGTGACGGCACTTCGGACCGTCACAGTCGACGGTTCCCCCGTCCACCTTCTGGAGAGCGGCACCGGTCCCGCGGTGCTGATGCTGCACGGCTCCGGACCCGGCACGACCGGGTCCGGCGCCTGGGCAACGACGGCGCAGGCGCTGGGTGCGTCCTGGCACCTGGTGGCTCCCGACCAGGCGGGGTTCGGCCGTACACCTGTCCCGGCGGGCTCCAGGGGTGGGCTCCGGCTGTGGACGGAGCAGGCCGCGGGCCTGATGGATGCTCTCGGGATCGAGCACTACGCCGTGGTGGGTCACTCCATGGGCGGTGCCGTGGCGCTGGCGTTGGCGGCCGCGCGCCCCCAGCAGGTCACCCGTGTCGTGGCGGTCTCGACGATGGGCGCCCCCGGGGCGCCGCTGTCCGCGGAGCTCGACGCGGTCTGGGCCGCCCCCGCCGGCCCGCTCGGGGCACGGGACATGCTGAGTCGCCTCGTCTTCGACCAAGCGCTCGTGACCGACGCGGCCGTCGACGCCCGTGCGGCTGCGATGCGAGCGGGGGCGGCCGCATTCGCGTCGTTGTTCCCCCCACCCAGGGCACGGTGGGTCGACGATCTCACCCTCTCGGCGCAGACGCTGGCAGCCATCCGCGCGCCCGTGCTGCTCGTTCACGGCGCCGAGGACCGCGTCACCCCGCTCCCGACGGCAGTAGAGCCCCTGCTCGAACACCTGGCTGATGTGCGTCTGCACGTTCTCGGCCGATGCGGGCACGTGCCGGCGATCGAGCACCCGCACGAGTTCAGGCAACTGCTGTCGTCCTTCCTCCGCCGGGACCGAGATCACGTGTTGGTGTGACCGCCTGATTTCCCGCCACTGTCCGGCATGACCGAACTGCGGGACAATCTTGCGATGGCGGTCCTCGAATCGATCCTCACCAGCGCGGGCGGCGGTCTGTCCGCCGTGGTCGGCGTCGTCGCCGGCGCCGTTCTCACCCATCGGGCTCAGAACCGGCACTGGCTTCGCGACCGACAGCTCGCCGCGTATCAGGAGTTGTTGCGGCAGTACGCGACCTTCACCCTCCTGCTGAAAAGCGCCCACTGGGCCAGGTCGGACTGGAAGTACGACTGGTCGGTGTGGAGCGCCGCGCTCACCTCGGCCAGCCTGGTGGCGCCGATCCCGGTCGCCCGGGAGATCGAGAACTTCGGCGCCGCGATCGGCGGGTTCCTGGCCAAGGCGGCCGTGGACGCCCGCACCGACGCGCTGACCGAGGAGGAGTTCGCCGCGGCGATGCGGGAGCCGATCGAGGCGCAGCTCGCGCTGGTGAACGCCATACGACGGTCGCTGGGCCGCGAGCAGGGACCGTTGTCGACAGCGCTTGGCAGCGCCTGACCGCCACCCTCGACGAGTCACATGGAGGTCGCTCGGAATATCCTTTGCCATCCGATCGACACAGCGCTTACCTTGAATGAGCAAGGCCGTCCCGACCAACCCAAGGAGTTCGCCGTGTTGCAGCGCGCCCACACCGAAACCACGCGGTTCATGCCGCGCGGTGGTGTCGTGCTGCCCTCGATTGGGCGAGCCCACGACCGGTGCGCGAGTGAGCAGAGCTGGAAGCCGGGGTGGCGGTGCGAATAGCGCCAGCGCAAGCTGCGAAGCCGCCCACCCCGACAGGGACAGGGCGGCTTTCTCGTTACAGAACAATTCCAAAGAGGGCGTAGCTCAACTGGTTGAGCACCGGTCTCCAAAACGGAAGGTTGCGGGTTCGAATCCTGCCGCCCCTGCTCTACGTCACGGCTGCGGCCGGCGGCGTCGCAGATTCTCAACTCCATAGTGGTGGCATAGTGAAACCCGACCGGCGCCTGCGTGGGCTGGCCGGGCGTACTACCTCCGGGACGAGGGAGACGGCTGACCCGCTCGCTTTGGGAGCGAGAGAAACGGGGTTCGACACCCCGGTCCCGGACCATGGGGTTCTAGCTCAGATGGGAGAGCGCCGGTTCGGCAGACCGGAGGTCGAGGGTTCGAGTCCCTTCTTCTCCACGCATTCATTCCCTCCCGAGGTAACCGGTAGCGCACGAGAGTGAAGTCGCCGAGGATTCCGTTCGAGCCGGGGGAGGGCGTGTTTGGTGGCGATCGTGGGCACGCGACCGCGATCCCCGCCGACGTCATGGGCCGTTGGAGCAAGCTGGCAGCTCAGTTGGTTCTCAGCCAGGAGGTTACGGGTTCGAGCCCCGTACGGCCTACGCAAGCAATGCCATGCGGTCGTGGTGAACTCGGCGGACACGTCGGTCCTCCAAACCGAAGAAGCGGGGTCGGTGCCCGCCGACCGCTCAACCGTTCGGAGGGTTCAACTCCCTCCGACGACACCATGCCCCCGTGGCTCAGCGGAAAGAGCACCAGATTACGGATCTGGGGGTCGCGCGTTCGAATCGCGCCGGGGGCACGCGTCAGGATGTAGCGCAGTCGGTAGCGCGCCGGTCTGGGGGTACCGGCGGCCGTCGGCTCGAGCCCGGCCCACGCGCGACCATTCCGGCGTCGCCGAATCGGTAGAGCAACGGAGTGTTAATCCGTACAGGTGCTGGTTCGAGTCCAGTCGTCGGAGCAATGGGGCACTTCCGCGTGGTCGTGTGCCCGAGTGGTCAGGGAGCGGTCTGCAAAACCGCGTACGCCGGTTCGATCCCGGTCACGGCCTCGAAAGCCATCCACTGCGGATAGCGAGCAGGGTGCTGCTCCGATGGGTGGGCCGAAGGTGACGCAGTGGCGGTCTCCGACGGGCGGTGAGCCGGCGGACATCGTGAGGAACTGCACGGCTGGCCGGTCGCAATAGTGGCAGAGGCGTCGGTGAGCCGGTCGGGTGCGGCGACACATCGCCCTGGCTGGACTTCGGCACGGACGTCGGTGAGGCTTTGACCTGCGGCCGTCGGGTGAGTGCCCACTGCTTGACGAAAGGCGTCAGCTGACTGACGGGACATCGAGCGTTGTGCCGGTCGATAGTGGCGCACATGACTCGTCTCAACGTCGCGCTTGAACCGTCGGCGCCCGTAGCCGCAAGCCTCGTTCATTTGGCGGCGGACGTGCTGTCCACCGACTCGGTCTTCCGCATCGGGGAGGACGGCCGGCACCCCCACCTGACGCTCTACATGGCGGAGTTCGAGCCGTGGGCGCTGGACGCCGTGCTGGCTCGGGTTGCCGGCGCGGCCCGCCACGCGACCGGCGTCGCTTGCGCCGGGCAGAGCCTCGCGTGCACCGCGGGCGGTTATGTGGAGATCGGCTACGCCAAGACGGGGGCGCTGCTCGGCCAGCAGTTCGAGATCGCCGATCGGCTCCGGGACTTGGCGCTCCCGGTGCCCATGCCGCCGCACCTCACCCCCACCGACGACCAACGGCGCAATCTTGAGTTGTACCGTTACGAGCTGATGGGAGACAGCTTCCGCCCGCACGTCACCCTGGGCCGTCTGGCGCCGAAGGGGCGGGCTTCCCTATCCGACGCCGGATTTCCGGCCTTCTCCTTCATGCCGGCCGCCCTCCTGGTCGCCGTCGCCGACGACCAGGGTGCCGCCCGGCACATCGTTCTCCGGGCGGCGCTCCCGGTCAGCTGACCGGTCATCCGCCTCGCGCGGGCGTCCGGCACTCCGGAATCTCGCCATTGTGTCCGGCCGGCGTCGTGTATTTCGCCAGGACCCATCCGGTATACGGATCACCGGGCGAGTCGAATCGTGCGGTCAGGTCGCCGGGCGTGTTGCTCGGCCACGTGATCGCCAGCCAGTCGGTGGTCGTGTCGTTGCCGTTGTATCCGGAATCGAAATGGCACCGCGCATAGATCAGCATCGCATTTCGGGCCAGCCCGATCTTTTCGCACAGTGCGGTGCTGCAGCCGCAGTTCTGGTACGGGCAGGACCGCACGGTCAGGCCCAGGTCGGTGCCGTCGACGACGGTTTCGGCTACCCGGAAAGCCCACGGTCCGGCACCCACCGGGGCCTGACTGGCCCGAAATGGCGTCTGCTCCTCGATGGGCCCCAGGTTGCAGACCGCAGTGCCATTGCTACCCATGTTGACACAGTTTCCATTCCCGTTGTCGATCGCCACACCGAGGCTTGCTGGCGATTCCTTGCGACTCTGGGCGTACACGGTGGCACCGGCGCCGACAAGCGCGGCCACCAGGACCGGAATGCCAGTGACCATTACTTTCTTGATGCTGGGCACGAACGGGCTCCTCACCATTACGACCTTGGTCATTTGAATATGCCCGTTCGGCCCATCCGCGTCGTGTCCGCCGACTGCCAAGTTGTGTCAGTGGACGCACAACGGCTGGTCAGGTGGTGATCTTGGCTTCGAAACGAGCGTCAGACCCTCGCTCAGCGGCGCGGATCGCGTGGGGCAACGTCGTCGCCGAAGCGCTGCGCAAGCAGAATCTGTCGGTCAACGCCGCAGCCCGGGCGATCGACGTCAGCCGCAACACCCTGCAAAACTGGCTCAACGGCGACGCCGACGCCGACCTGCACACGTTCGAGCGGCTGTCCGAACTCACCGGACTGTCGCATGTGCTGCTGCTGGAGTTGGCCGGGGTCCTGCCACCGGAGCTGGGTCCGATCGCGTACCAGAATCAGGCGGCGCACGAGCTGCGGGAGGGTCTTCGCCGGGTTAAGCGCTGGGTCGATCAGGCCATCGAGGCGGCCGACTCGCCGCCCGCCGCTCAGGTGGCCGGGGCGCTGCTGTCCCGCAGCAAGGAATGGGAGGTCACGCTTCGCCCTGCGGTGCGCGGAAGCCAGTACCGCCTGCTTCAGCACACCTACCTCGCACTGAAGCCCCTGCATGAGCCGGCCCTGCCCGAGGATGTCGCCCGCGAGGAAGTTCATCACCTGCTGGCCGACCTGTACGGGCCGTACGGGCTGACTTGGCGAGAGCAGGAAGCGCACGACTTCATCGACCATCCGCCGTTCGTCCTTCAGGTACCCGACCACGAGCGCCCGCGCGGGCCGCGGGCGGCCGATCCGCACGCGCCGGCGCCGATCCTGGCGCTGGGCCTCCCGTATGCCCATGCCGAGTTCCTTGGCAGCTACGTCGCCCACGCGCTTGGCTACGGCTATGCGGACCTTCGCTATGGACCTCGGGCTCCGAGCGCCATGCGCGAGGAGGATGGGCGTGTGGCGGCGATGATTGAGCACGCCCAGCACCTGATGGCCAATCACGCCCGCCGTCAGGTCTGGTCTCTGGCCGATCACCGGGTGCTGCGTGCACTCGACGAGGAGTTGCGCACAGCGAGCCTCCCGCTCGTGCTGGTCGTCGAGCCTGGGGCGCGGCTTCGCGCCCGGGGCTGCGAGGTGTGGAACGTCCCGGAGGAGGAGATGGCCGCGGCCTACCAACAGATGCGGGGCTATCTCGAGGACCCACCCTGGCCGATCGTTCACCTGCCGGTCGACGACGACCTGGGGCCGGACGGCAGTGTCGACCCGGGCATACTGGTGGACACTATGGTGCGGCTGTCGATCGATGCCCTCACCGCGATCCACCGTGACCACAACGGGCCCGGGCCCCGGCGGTGGCTGACCGTGCCGGGCCATCCGTAGCGGGCCTCCTTGCCAACCTCACTCCCTCGATCTGGCGCGACTGTCCGAGGGCGGTGCCCAAGGTCGCCGGGATCGTCGTTGCCTCCGCCCTCAGGCGGTCGGGCTGGACGGTCCCGGTGATCGGGCTCTGAGCCGTCCTGTCGCGGGACTGGCCCGGACCGTCACCTGAGCCAAGGGTCCGGGGCGCAGCGGCCCCGGACCCTCCCGGCCTGCTCCGCCGGTGTGGGACGGAGCAGGGTTTCTCAGGTCACCCGCAGCGTTGACCGTTGAGGGTGAAGGCAGTCGGCGTCGGGTTGGTGCCGCTCCACGTGCCGTTGAAGCCGATGCCGGTGGATGCGCCGGGGGCGAGCTTGCCGTTCCAGCTCATGCTGTCCGCGGTGACGCTCGTTCCGGTCTGTTTCCAGGTGGCCGACCAGCCCTGGCTGACCTTCTGGCCGGTGGTGGGGAAGTCGAAGGCGAGCTTCCAACCGTCGATCGCGGTGGTGCCGGTGTTCTTGATCGTCACGGTCGCGGTGAAGCCGCCCGGCCAACTGTTCGCCGTGTAGCCGACGGTGCAGCGGCCGGTGGGCGCGGTCCGCACGGTCAGGCCGGGCGAGGCCGTCGAGACGTTGCCCGCCGCGTCGCGGGCGGTTACCACGAAGGTGTACGGGGTGTCCGGCGTCAGTCCGGTCACCGTGTACGTGGTGCCGGTGGCGCTGCCCACCTTGACGGTGCCGGTGGTGTCGACCCGGTGTACGTCGTAGCCGGTGACGGCGGTGTTGTCGGTGGACGGCGTCCAGGTCAGCGCGACGCTGTCGCTGGTGATGGTGCCGGCGGTCGGCTTGCCCGGGGCGGTGGGCGCCTGGGTGTCGCCGGGCGTGGTGGTGCGCGGCAGCACCAGGTGGGTGATCGAGTTGGCCGGGAAGGTGGCCGTGAGGCCGCTGGCGGTCACCGGCAGGTCGGCCTCCCGGACGACGCCGGTGAGGTTCGCTGCGCTGTACCGGTAGACCTGGGCGGTGCTGGCGGCGGCACCGGTGAGGGCGACCGGGCTGGTCAGGTCGTCGCCGGTCTTGTTGACGACGACCAGCGTGAGGGCCTTGTCGGCGCTCCGCTCGGCGGCGTACACGGCCAGTTTGCCCTGGTCGGCGCTCGTCGCCCGGACGGAGGTATCGCCAAACGCGCCGCCCTTGCCGTCGTAGTTGCGGTAGATGCGGAAGGCGTTGGCCACCGGTTGGTCGGCCGTGGGTGCGGTCCAGAGGGTGGCCAGGTCGAGCCCTTCGCGGCCGAAGATGCCGAGTACGTCGGCCTGGGCGAGCGCGCCGTTGAGCGACCCGAAGCCGCCCCAGTTGTACTCGGTCATCGCGACCTTCGTGCCCGGGTAGTGCTGGTCGACCAGCTCGCGCAGGCGCGGGATGAACCGGACCGGGCTGTTGATCCAGCTCTCGTCCACGTAGGTCGGGTCCCAGAGCTGGCGGGTCGAGCGCAGCCGCAGCGCCTGGGTGTTGGCGTCGCCGGCCGCGTCGCCGAGCACGCCGGACTGCTGCGGGTAGAGGTGGACGTCGAAGTAGTCGAGGATGCGGGTGCCGTGCTGCTGCTCGTACTCGCGCATCCGGTCCAGGTACCACGGGCCGAGGTCCTGGCCGCCGTGCGCGGCCTTGTCCGGAGGGTTCGACCAGCAGCCGGTACGCGAGCAGGTGTCCTGGTCGAGGCCCGAATAGAAGATCGAGTTCAGGCCCCAGCCGACGGGACCGAGCGTCTTCGCGCCGGGGTCGGCGGCCTTGATCGCGGCGGCGTACGCGTAGGTGCGGTCGCGTAGCTCGTCGTAGCCCAGGCCGGTCGGGCGGACGTCGCGGTGGGTGGAGTGCCACAGGTCCGGCTCGTTGTCCAGGTTGTAGAACTGGACTCCGCCGTTGGCGGCGGCGCCGAACTGTCCCTTGAGGTGGTTGACGAAGTCGGTGGCGTACTCCGGACCGACGGCGACGCTGGTGTCCTTCGGATCGTTGCCGGTGACCAGCGACCCGTCCGGCTTCTTGCCGTTGCCGCAGTCCGGTGCCCACTGGTCGGTGGACTCCTGCGGGCCGTACTTGGCGACGCTGAAGCCACACGCCCGCGAGCGGTCCTTGGCGATCCAGCCGAGCATCGGCATCGTCATGACCGTGGCGGCGCCGGTGGCCTTGTTCTGCTGCACGAACCGGTCGCTCTCCGAGCCCTCGGGGAGATCGTCCGGATTCGGGTTGTCGTTGGGGATGTTCTCGAAATACCAGTCTGCCGCGCGGTTGGTGGTGTCGGCACGGAAGTTGTAGCGGGTGGTGGCGTTGCCGCCGTAGCGGTGCACCGGCAGCCGCAGGTCGCGGGCGAGCCCCTCGTCGGCGAAGTTCATGCCGTAGACGTACGGGCTGATCTGGTGCCGGGCGGCGGTGGTGTCGACGGCCAGCGCCGGGCCGGCCGCGGCCAGGGCGGGCACCGGCAGGGCCAGACCGCCGAGGGCCGTGGCGAGCACGACCGGGAGTAGAGCTGTGTGGGGACGCACGAGCATTCCTCTCGAATAGGAGCCCGTCGATGGGAGCGCTTCCACACAATTGCGCTTTCCTGGCCATGAGTCAACGCCTGGGACTTCTCGTCGTCCCCTGGGCGCCCGCATGGTCGATCGCGTGCGGACGCCCGTCAGCCGTCATAGCGATCATCGACAACTCTCGCTACGATCCGATATCGAGAGACTACTGAGCGTTGATGTGTGCTGTTCGCGAGCCCTGACGCTGGTAATCCGGCGTCGCTACGACAGTGGTGCCGGCCTGAGGATCACGCTGTCTCGACGAAGGGGATTCGGATGACGGAGAGCGCGCAGACCACCGAGAGCCGAGCCGTTCCGCCCGCGCGGCCGTACCCGTTCAGTGTGCCCGACCGCCTCGTCGTCGATCCGACCTATGGCGAGCTGCGCGAGAACGAGCCGATGACCCGGGTCAAGCTCCCCTACGGTGAGGAAGCATGGCTCGCCACCCGGTATGAGGATGTGCGTACGGTCCTCGGCGACGTGCGGTTCGGTCGCGCCCCGGCCGTTCAGCGCGACGAGCCCAGGCTGACCCCGCGCCAGCAGTACAGCGGCATGCTGACCATGGACCCGCCCGATCACACTCGGCTGCGCCGCCTGGTGGCGAAGGCGTTCACGGCACGTCGGGTGGAGGCGCTGCGCCCCCGGACCCAGGAGATCGCCGACGCGCTGGTCGACGACATGGTCCGGCTCGGTCCGCCGGCCGACCTGGTGGAGCACGTCGCCACGCCACTGCCGATCCAGGTGATCTGCGAGCTGCTCGGGGTCCCGTACGCCGACCGCGGCCGCTTCCACATCTGGTCCGAGGCGATCGTCTCGACCACCTCCCTGCCGTCGAAGACGATCCAGGAGTACCTGAACAACCTCTGGGGCTACATCGGCGGTTTGGTCGCCGAGCGCCGCCGCGAGCCGGAGATCGACGACCTGCTCGGCGCGATGGTGCGAGCCCGCGACGAAAATCAGGACCGGCTCAGCGAGGCCGAGCTGGTGGAGCTGGCGGCAGGGTTGCTCGCGGCCGGCCACGAGACAACGGTGACCCAGATCCCCAACTTCGTCTACGTCCTGCTGCACAATCCGGACCAGCTCGCTCGGCTGCGGGCGGAGCCGTCGCTGGTGCCGGCCGCGGTCGAGGAACTGTTGCGGTACGTGCCGCTCGGCGTCGGATCCTCCTTCGCCAGGTACGCCAAGGAGGACGTCGAGGTCGGCGGGGTGCTGGTCCGGGCCGGTGAGCCGGTTCTCGGCTCACTGTCGTCGGCGAATCGGGACGGCACCGTCTTCGCCGACCCGGACCGGCTGGATTTCGAGCGCGAGCAGAAACCGCACCTGGGGTTCGGACACGGCGTACACCACTGCCTCGGCGCACAACTGGCCCGCATGGAGTTGCAGGTCGCCGTCGCCACCCTGGTGACTCGCCTGCCCGGATTGCGGCTCGCCGTACCGGAAGCAGAGCTGGAGTGGAAGCGCGGCATGTTGGTGCGGGGTCTGCTCGGCATGCCGGTGGCCTGGTGAGTACCGCGTGGCGGATCGGGGTGGACTCGCGCCGCTGCATCGGCACGAGCATCTGCGCCGGCACCGCGCCCGAGCACTTCCGCCTGGTCGGCGGCCTGTCCGCGCCGCTGGCCGACGTCGTCTCCCCGGCCGAGGTCATCCTCGACGCCGCCGACTCGTGCCCGGTGGAAGCGATCACGGTCCGCGACGCCACCGACGACCGGCTGATCGCACCGCAGGAGTGACCCGAGGTCGAGCCCGGCCGCCTGCCGACGGCGTGGCGAACCCGGAGCTGACCGCCTCCACGAGCGACCCGGGTGGCAAGGACCGGGGCACCGCTCAAAGGTTCGCCGGACGGAGCTGTGACGCCGTATGGGTCGCGAAGCCGTCCGCCACGCGTGCGCGCTGAAGGTCACATCCTGAACGCCACATGCGACGGAAGGGCTCGCTGCTGCTCAACCCCGGTGGCCCGGGTGGCTCCGGCGTCCTGGGCAATCTGGGCGTCGTGGCGAAGATGCCCACCTGCTCCACCTGAAACCCGGCCCGGAGGAGCTGGTGTGCCTGCTCGGCCGCCAGCTCCTCCGCAGACGCATTCGGCTTGTCAGGGTTGGAGCAAGCGCAGCATCAGTGCGAGATAGCGCTGGGAATCAGCCGCGGTGCCCGCGAACTGGGACGCCGTGTCGGGGCCCCCGTTCCCACCTCGCCGGACGCCAAGGACAGCCGCTCCGCCGGCCAGCGCAGGCGTACCGCGTCATCGCGGTCGTTCGTGACGGGTCAGGGGCGACCGACGACGGCGGTCACCCGGATCTCGACGCGCATATTCGGCGCGGCCAGAGCCGCGACGCCGATCAGGGTCCAGATGGGGGACCGGTCACCCATCCGCTTACGGAACTGTTCCACCATGAACTGGCCGTGCGCCTCGTCGATGAGGCCCGGGGCCTTCGCAACGTGGAAGGAGTCCACGGAGACGACGTCCCGCCAGGTGGCCCCGGCCGTGGCCAGGGTGCGCTCGACGTTGTCGAAGGCCCGGACGATCTCCTCCTCGAGCGACTCGGGGAAGGTGAGTTCGTCGTCCCATCCGCCCTGGCCCGAGATGTCGACGCGGTCACCGATCCGCAAGGCCTGCTGGTAGTGCCGGTTCTCCAGCATCCAGGGGCCGTAGCCGGGCGTGGCGAAGAACTGTGGCTCGATCATGCTGCTCTCCCTCTTCATGACTTCATGCTTGAAGTGAATGGTAGCATGCACAACTTCAACCATGAAGTATTGGCTGCTGGGTATGGTGTCGGCATGGCAACCACCGCCACTCCGGGCCCCGACGAGGACGCCACCGACCAGGCGCTCTGGCTGTCGGCGGATGAGAAGGACGCCTGGACCGGTCTGGCCTCGCTGGTCCTGCTGCTGCCCGGCCGATTGGAGTCGCCCCTGCAGCAGGTGGCCGGGCTCACCCTCTTCGACTACCTGACCCTCAGCCAGATGTCGGAGGCGCCCGACCGGCGGCTGCGGATGAGCGAGCTCGCCTACCTGGCCAACGGCTCGCTGTCCCGTCTCTCCAACGTCGTCAAGCGGTTCGAACAGCGAGGTTGGGTCGTACGATTTCCCGA
The DNA here is from genome assembly GCF_040607895.1 of Micromonospora sp. NPDC005220. Taxonomy (NCBI): domain Bacteria; kingdom Bacillati; phylum Actinomycetota; class Actinomycetes; order Micromonosporales; family Micromonosporaceae; genus Micromonospora; species Micromonospora sp. NPDC005220. The sequence continues at coordinate 9,851 of NZ_JBEXHP010000013.1, read as the reverse complement.
CCCGGTGGACCGTCGCTACACGATCGCCGCCCTCACCGACGCCGGCTACGACGTCGTTGTCGCCGCCGCGCCGGCCCACGTGCGCTCGGTGCGGCGGTACGTGCTCGACCCCCTCACCCCCGCCGACCGACGCGCACTGATGCGCATCGCCACCAAACTCAAGGTGCGGCCGGTCGACCTGGCCCAGGAGGCGACCGGCACCCAGTAGTCGCACACGCCGGTGACGAAGGTGGCCCAACGACATCGCCCGGTTGCTGACCGCGCCGGTCCTGGTGCGACAGGAACGGTGGGACGGCCGCCATCAACCGCGCCGCGGCGCCGTCTGAACCGTCCGCGCCGTGGGCCGGGGCTCACCGGATCGGATGGCGCTCGGCGAACTCCCACACAATCGCGCTGGCGTCCGGGCCGTCCGACTCCACCTGGCGCCAGGCACCGTGCGGAACTACCTCTCCAACGCCATGCGTAAGACCCAGACCCGGACCCGCCACGAAGCGGCCCGGTACGCCCGCGAACACGACTGGCTGTGACCGGCGTCCCGGCATCACCGGCCTGATCTCGACCAGGATCCATCCGCGCCGCGCCGGCGATGCCAAATCAGCATGAACACCGCCAGTTCCGTCTTCGACCGCATGCCGGATCCCTGCCAGGGTCGAGTCCTGCCCGACCGGCGCCGCCCGCGCCGGACCGACGGCACCGACCAAGGAGCGATGATGACTTTTGCGACACACCGTCTGGTGGCCGCAATGGCTGCGGTGTCCCTGGCCGCGTGCGGCCCCGCCGATGCCGCCGAACAGGCGACGCGGGACCGTGCGGCAACGGTCACCGCGTCCACCGCCACCGACCGGGACCACGAATTCCGGCGACTGGAGGAGAACTTCGACGCGCGGCTCGGGGTCTTCGCGATCGACACCGGTACCGGCCAGACCGTGCAGTACCGGGCCGACGAACGGTTCGCGTTTACCTCGACGTACAAGGCGTTGGCCGCCGCGGAGGTCCTCGACGAGACCACCGACGCCGAGTTGGACCGGGTGGTGCGGTACTCGGCGGACGACCTGGTGACCTACTCGCCGATCACGGAGCAGCACGTCACGGAGGGCATGACGCTGCGCGCGATCGCCGACGCGGCCGTGCGCTACAGCGACAACACCGCCGGCAACCTGCTCCTGCGCAAGCTCGGCGGGCCGCAGCGGTTCGAGAAGGAACTGCGGGGAGTCGGTGACAAGGTCACCGATCCGGCGCGCTACGAGACCGCGCTCAACGAGGCGAGGCCGGGTGATCGGCGGGACACCAGCACCGCGCGTGCCCTGGCCCAGGATCTGCGGGCGTACGCCGTGGGAGACGCCCTCGAACCGACGGACCGCGACGTGCTCAACGGTTGGTTGAAGGGCAACACCACCGGCGGCAAGCTGATCCGCGCCGGTGTGCCGGACGGCTGGGTCGTGGGGGACAAGACCGGTGCCGGCGGCTACGGCACCCGCAACGACATCGCGGTGATCTGGCCCCCGGATCATGCGCCGATCGTCCTCTCGGTGCTGTCCAGCCGCGACGAGAAGGACGCCGTCTACGACGACGCGCTGATCGCCCAGGCGGCCGAGGTCGCGATCGCCAGGTTGTGACGGTGTGCCGGCCCGCTGCGCGAGCGGCGATCCCGGGCCACCAGCGCGGACTAACCCCACCAGGGCAGGGTGCCCGTCCGCAGGTGATCGTGCAGGCTCCGGGCGACCTGGGCCATCGTCGCCTCGCTGCCGGGCTGCGCGACGGCGGGCACCCGGGAGGCGGTGAGCGCGGCGACCGCGTACGACTGCCCGTCCGCATGATCCACCACCCCTACCTCGTGGCGCAGGTGCAGCAGGGTGCCGGTCTTCGACGACCAGCGGGACGCGTCGGAGGTGAAATCCGGGGCGAGTCGCTGCCGGTGCAGGTTGTCCGCCATCAGGGCGCGTACCCGGGCGGCGGTGCTCTGGTGGATCGTCGAGGGCCGCCAGAGGGCGTGCAGCAGGTCGACGAAGGCCCGCGCCGACCCGGCGTTCGCACGAGTGACGTCGAGCTGGGCGACGGGGTGGCCCTGCCCCGGGGTTGCCGCGCCGATGGCGAGGGAATGCGCCAGGTGTACGTCGTCGGGGCCGAGGCGTTCCGCCGGCGTTTCGGCGAGGTCGCCGACCCGGTGCCGCACGGTGATGCCCTCGATCCGCAGTCGCCGCAGCTCGGCGGCGACCGCGGCCGGCGGGACGAGGTCGAACAGGGCGTCGGCGGCGACCCCGTCGCTGACGGAGGTGCTCAGGTAAAGCAGGTCGTCCACAGAGATCCGTGCAGGATGGCGGAAGCGGCTGAGCCCGGTCGGGCCGGGGGTGGTGATCCGACCCGGCGCGATGTCGACAGGCGTCGCCGGGTCGATTTCCCCGTGCCCGACCCGCTCCAGAACGGCGACCGCCAGCGGCACCTTGACCAGCGACGCCGTCGGGTAGGGGGTGTCGGCGTCGAAGCCGATCTCCTGGCCGGAGTCGAGGTCGCGGACGAGGAAGGCGCCGTGCAGCCCTGCTTCGTCGAGCAGGTCACGCGCGTGGCGGACGACGGCCGTGGCGCTCATCCCGCATCTCCTGTCGAACTGGCACCGGGTGCGCCATCCCCGGTCGCGCCCAGACATCGTGCGACGTCCGCGTACAGGACTGTGCGGAGGTTGGCGAGGTCCTCGCGGACGCCGGCGGCGACGTCGTAACCCCGTAGGAGCTGTGGGCCGGCGAGGGGGCACCAGTGCAGTGCAAAGTCCTCGGCCTGCTGGCGGGAGCAGAGCAGCAGGTCGGGGGAGACGAGGGCCGCTGCCGCGGCGTCAACTAGAGATGGCGCAATCGACACCTGCGTCGGTGCCAGGCCGGCCGACTGGCCGGCGCGGGTCAGCGGGTCCCGCAGGTGCACGACGTCGTCCTCGGGCTGGATCAGGATCCGCCGGCGTGCCTGCGCGCGGGCTCGGCCGCTGCGCAGCGTCTCCAGGAACACCGTCGGCGCCGGAAAGGGAGTGCGGGCGGCCAGCCCGAGCGGCACCCGCCAGGGTGCCATCGCCTCCGGAACCGCCACGATCCCGGCACCGACATCGAGCGTCTGGCAGAGCCGTTCGCGCTCCTGCGGGCCGGCCGGCCGTACCTCCAGGTGGATCCGCTGCCGTCGGGCCGCGACCACCAGGGCGGCGAGGTGGTGCGGCGGGCAGATCTCGGGTACGGCGACCCGCAGCGGCCGCAGCCGGGCCCGCTCGGCGTCATCGGCCATGGCGTCGGCGAGGTCGACCAGGCGTCGCGCTGTCGGCAGCATGTCCTGCCCGAACGGGGTCAACCGGACCGCGCGGGATGTCCGGTCGAATAACCGCGCCCCGAAGTGCTCCTCCAGGGCGGCGATGCGGCGGCTGGCGACTGGCTGGGGGATTCCTGCCGCGGCGGCGCCGGAGGTGAAGCTGCCGTGGCCGCTGACGGCGACGAAGGCCCGACAGGCGGCGACCAGATCCATCCACCGAACCTATACCCAGAACGCATGGACGAGGTGGCAGGGTGCCTGCTCAGCATCGTTCCGTCGTGGCCCGGACGCGCGCACGCGGGTCAGGCGCTGGCGCGTTCCGTTCCGTGGGCGGCGGCATGCCCGCAGCGCACTCAGTGATGAACGTCGATGTTGCCCGAATGGTCGCAGGTGTGCTGGAATGGCGAACATCGCTGCGGCGCGGGGGCAACCGCGCTGGGAACGGTCAGCGCGGGAGCATGGCAGTGCTGGCGGAGTGCCGCTACGACGGACGCGCGCCGTACCGCCGAACCATCTCCACGACGATGGGCGGATGTCCACCGTACGTGTCCCCGGCCACGTGGTGAGCAGCGATCGCGATGTTCGAAGCACCATTCCGGCCCCTGCCCGCGCGGTAGGGACTCAACGCCATGAAGGATGACCATGCGCCGTTTCCTCGCGGTGTTCACCGCCGCCCTGATCCTCGGCACCACAGCCGGCAGTGTCCCGGCCGGCGCCTCGGGTGCCTCCCCACGTTCGTGCGCCCCTGGCCTGCTCTTCTGTGAAGACTTCGAGCGTTTGCCGCGTGGTGGCGCCAGCACTGTGGACTGGGGCCTCGACACCCGCAACGGCACGCTCACCGTCGAGCGTGCCCGCCGCGGCAACCAGGTGTTGCACGTGCACACTGTCGACAACGGACGAGCCTTTTTGCGTGTCGACGATTTCGCGGCGCCGGGCAACCGCTTCTATGGCCGGATGCGGTTGCGCGTCGATGCGTTCCCCACCGCCCCCGACTGGGCGCACTTCACGCTGGTGGAGGCGACCGGCACCGGCAGTTCGGAGGTCGTCCGCCCGGTCGGCGGCCAGTACGCGCCCACAGTCCCCGGAATCTTCTGGGGCGTGGGTGCCGACGGTGGCCCGACCGGCGACTGGACCAACTGGCGGGAGTCCGCCCCGGTTGCCGAGGACACCTGGCAGTGTTTCGAGTGGAAACTCGACCCGACGGACAACCGCGTCACAGTGTGGATCGACGAGGTGGCGATCCCGGGGTTGACCGCGTCGACGACCGAACACGGCGGCAACGACGTGCCCTTCGTTCTGCCGACGGTAAACACAGTCAAGGTCGGCTGGCAGCTCTATCAGGGCGGCACCACGCCGGGCGAATTCGACCTCTGGATCGACGACATCGCTCTCTCCACCAAGCGGCTCGGCTGCTGACGTCGTTTGTCAGGTTCCACCGCCTGCCCGCACCAGCCCGCAGCCCGCAGACCTCCGCCGACGTGGGGCAGCCGGTGCCGCACGTGGTCGATTACGCCGTTGCGGCTCCGGCAACAACCTTTTGCTGCTGGTTTGCCTGGGTGCGCCGGACGACCTGGATGCCGGCGGCCGTGGTGGTCACGAGTGCCACGGTTGCGATCAGATTGAGGGATGCGGCGATGGTGGCGCTTATCCACCACGACTTCACTGGCGCTGGGGGTGCGACCGGTGGTCCGCTGTTACGGGCCCGGGTGACCCAGTTGGCGACCCCGGCCCAGGCGGTGAGCGGCGTGAGAAGGAGCAGACAGAGCATGACCGCGGACAGCTCGCGGAGCGGCACGATGGCGTTGAGCATGTCCGCCGTGCCGGACCCGTCGTGGGTTACTACGCCGATCCGGTGCTCGTACGCCGCGAGGGCGACGATGGTGTGGAAGACGTCAACGATCGTCAGGGTGACAAGGGCGGTCACGGCGGTGCGGGCACCTGGCATCTGACGACGATAGCTGCGAGTGGCACACCGGTGAATATGACTCTCTGCCTACGGCGCAGGCTCCAGTATGACGACGGGGATCTGGCGGGTGGTCTTCTGCTCGTAGTCGGCGAAGCCTGGATACGCGGCCTTCTGCGCGCTCCAGATCCGCTCCCGCTCATCCCCGGCGGCAACCCTGGCGATCAACTCGACCTTGTCCGTACCGATCTCCGCTTGGACCTGCGGCTGAGCGAGCAGGTTGTAGTACCAGTCGGGATTGGTGGGCGCACCGGCCTTGGACGCGAATACGGCGAAGCCGCCGTCCACCTTCTGGTACATCATCGGATTCACCCGAGGCTGGCCGCTCTTGGCGCCGACCGTGTGCAACAGCAGCAGAGGCGCGCCAGCGAACTGACCACCGACCTGCCCATCGTTCGCGCGAAACTCGGTGATGATCTTCTCGTTCCAGTCGCTCATGCCTTCTCCTCGCGCTCGCGTACCGGCTCCATCACGACGATTCTGACAGCTTTCGCGGGACGGGACACTGCGACCACGTACCGAAGAACCCGGCGTCGACAATGCGTAGAGCTTGGTTCGCGGCAGGTGCGGACGCCGCAGGCTGCGGTGTTCGACCTTCGTGCGGCCGAAGATGCCAGCTGGCTCGGCGCTTGCAGGTTCTCGCCCGTGCGATATTCCCGTGTCGATGGGGCGCGGCGGTGGCTAGCGTAGGCGGAAGTCCAGGTCACCCAGCACACCCGGCTGCACGAGCTCGGCGAGCTGGCGGTGCCGCCACCTGTGCCGGGCAGCTTGGTGGCCGCGACCGAGGGCGACGTGGGACTGGTCACGGAGTGGTTCGCCGCCTTCATGGGCGACGCCGACGAACAGGCGGGCCGCCCGCGCGGTACCAGTGCCCACGAGATGCCCGACCACACGGAGATGCTGCGCCGGCTCCACGCTGGACGGCTGTGGTTCTGGGTCGACGAGGCTGGGGAGCCGGTGCACCTCACCGGTGCCAACCCGCCGTCGTTCGGGGTGGCCCGGGTAGGCCCGGTGTACACGCCGCCGGCCCAGCGGGGGCGTGGTTGGGCCAGCAACGCGGTCGCCGAGGTTTCCCGGCGGATCCGGGCCGAGGGTGCGCGGGTCTGCCTGTTCACCGACCAAGCCAACCCGACCTCGAACAAGATCTACGCCGCCCTCGGCTACCGGCCGGTCGTCGACATGGCCAACCTGATCATCGTCCGCTGAAGCTGAACGTATCGGGATGATCCGGACGCCTCGGGTCAGGAGTGGGTCGGCGGGTTCGGGCTCCAGGCAGAGCCGGCTCACTCCGATGCTGGCTGCCGTCGGATGACCAGCAGGGCGATGTCGTCGCTCGGGTCCTCCTCGGCGGTGGCCATGATGTGGTCGCACAACGCGTCGGCCGGACCGGACTGCACGGCGTCGGCGAGGCGTTCGATGCCGGTGTCGATCAGCTCGTTGCGTCGTTCGACCAGCCCGTCGGTGTAGAAAATGAGCGCCGCGCCCGGCGGTAGGTCCAGGACGGTGGTACGGCGCTCGGCCAATGGCCGGCCCACGCCGAGTGGCCGGTCCGCCGGGAGGTTGACGAGCTTGGTGGGTTGGCCGGGGGTAGCCAGCAGCGGTGGCAGATGGCCGGCGCAGGAGAGGTGCACCGTCGCGCGGTCGGGTGTGATCAGGGCATAGACGGCGGTGGTGAGGGTGCCCGCCTCGAAGTGGTGGATCTTGCGGTCGAGGGAGGTCAGGGCCTGGGCGGGGGAGTCGGAATCGAGGGCGTAGGCGCGTAGCGCGCTGCGGATGCGTCCCATCACGACGGCGGATGGCAGCCCGTGCCCGGAGACGTCACCGATGACGGCGCCCAGCCAGCCCGAGGGCAACCCGAACACGTCGTACCAGTCGCCGCCGATGCCCAGGTCGTGGCCGGGTACGTACCGGGCGGCCAGGTCCAGGCCGGGGGTGTCGGGTAGCCGGCCTGGTAGCAGGCTGTGTTGCAGGGCCAGCGCCGCCTGCCGGTCGAGAACCTGCGCTCGGGCCTGACTGGCGAAGCTGGCCCGATCCGCGACGAGCTGCAACAGCCGCACGTCGTCGGGACCGAACCGCCGCAGGGCCAGGGAGCCGACGTGCAGTACGCCGACCAGGTTGCCGTTGGCCAGCATGGGCACGCCCAGCAGGGCACGTATGCCTGTGGCGAGCAGGATGGGATTGACCACGTCGTGGGGCGTCACGTCGTAGATCGTGACCGGCGCGCGGGTCGCCGCCACCCGGCCGGCGAAGCCGCGTCCGACCCGGATGCGGAAGCCGCGGCGTACCTCCTCCTCCAGGCCCTTGGCCGCTGTCGCGACGAGCTCGCCGCTGTGGTCGTCCAGCAGCAGGATGGTGGCGGTATCGACCTTGAGTAGGTCTCGGACCCGTTCAAGTAGCTCGTCGAGCAACTCGGTGATGTTCAGCCCCGACAGGGCGGCGTCGGTGATCGCCTCGATACGACGCAGCCGCTCCTCAATCGTCACCAGCTCGGCATCAGCCACGAAGGAAGCCTAGACGCCGGTACGCGGCCGACAGCATGCCAGCAGCGAGATCAACAGTGTCGTGCCGCCCGCGTGGGGTACCTTCCCATCTCACATTGATGTCTTGATCGTCCGGTGAACCGTTTCGAAGCGCCATCCTCCGTCGCGCCACCGGTAAGGTCACCCGCTCGACGTCCGACAGAGAGGGGAAGCAGTGGCGAACCCACCGCCCGACCACCATGCCCCCACCGCCGGAAAGGTCCTGTTCTCGACGTCGTTCACCCTCACCGATCTCACCCGCGTTCGACACGAGGTCGAGGCCGTCAGCCGCCGGTGCGGCCTCGACCACGACGAGATCGAAAGCTGGGTCACCGCGGTCAACGAACTATTGATCAACGTGATCCGCCACGGGGGCGGCAGCGGCGCCGTACGCCTGCTCCTGGACGGCCAGCTCACCTGTGAGGTCACCGACCACGGGCTGGGCTTCGACGCTGCCCACTACGTTCCCCGCACCGAGCGGCCGCCGCTGTCCGGCACGGGAGGAATGGGCCTGTGGGTGGTCGGGCAGATGGCCGACTACGTCCTGGTCGACAGCGGACCCGCAGGCACCACCATCCGCATCGCGGCACGTACCCGCGACGCTGCCGAGTAGCCGTGCCCGGCCGGCGGCTGGTGCGGTGCTCAGCTCGGTCCTCATCGACGCGCGGAACCCGGCCGTGCCGGTCCTCGCGGTCTCCGGCGTACTCGGTTCATTCATCGCGCCGCCGGATGGATGCAGAGCGTGGCCCAGGCGTTCTCGATTCTGCAACCCGTTGGCCTACGCCGCCCTATACGCGCTCGTGCCGAGAACAGTGCACCTGATCATGACGGGACGGGCTACATGCCGATGGTTCCGTCGATCCGCTCGCGGAGCAGGTCTGCGTGGCCGTTGTGGCGGGCGTACTCCTCGATCATGTGGATGAGGACCCAACGCAGCGAGACGGTACCGCGCCACGTGTCGTTGCCCTCGATGTCGAGGTTGTGGGCGGCGGCGATAAACGCGTCGGCGAACGTGACCTCGTCGTGCCACGCCTGCCGGGCTGCGGTGACGAAGGCTGGGTCGGACACGGCGTCGTCGAAGTCGCCGTCGGGGTTGGTCTGGGACGAGAACCGTGGGGGCGCGTGTTGACCTGCCAGGACCTGGCGGAACCAGCGGCGTTCCACGTCGGCGAGGTGTCGGATCAGGCCCAGCAGCGACAGCGTCGATGGCGGCACCGATCGGCGGTCCAGGGCGTCCTCGACGTCTGCGCATTTCAACGTCAGCGTGGTGCGCTGGGCTCGCAGCATGTCGTGCAGCATCTGCCGTTCGTCGCCGGTGGCGGGTGTCGTGAACCGGCGATCGTCGGTGGTGGGGAACAGGCCGGCCCTCCTGCGCGTGTCGTCCGGCCGTGCGGTGATCGATGCGTCGGTGGGGGCGTAGAGGGGGAAGCGTTTGGTCAGGGCGGTGATCCGGTTACGCGGGCCGAACGCCGCGACAGCGACGTAGTTGATCTCGTCCGCCGGCGTTGCGGCGAGTGCGGTCACATAGTCGTCGTAGGTCCGGGCCTGCTGGGCGACCTCGTTGAAGGCCACGGTGATCAGATCGGCGTCGGCGCGTGTGCTGCGGTGCAGGTCGCGGAGTTGGTCGGCGGTGGCGCTCAGGATGGGCACCGGATGGGGGTTCAGCCCGACGTGCGGCTCGCCGGATCCGTCTTCGGCGTCCGCCGCCGGTGGATGGGGCAGTCGCCCGCCCAGGCTCAACGCGAGTACGGCTGCGGCGTTGACCGCCCATGCGGCCGATAGGTCGGCACGGATGACGATCACGAGTTTGGTGGGCAGGGTCATGTGGATGTACTCCAGGGTCGGCCGGATACCGGATACCGGTGGCGTGGCTGCGGGCAAGAGGGTGGCGGTTGGCCGTTGTCTCCCGGTCGGGTGGCGGCAGGGTTGTCCTTGCCGCTTCACGACGCGAACTGGACCTGATCGGGGGGAAGTAGGTCTGCTTCCGAGTTAGCGGCGGCCGTGTTCGATGCGTTGGCGGGCGCGGGAGTGGGCGGCGGCGGCCGGGGTCGAGCCGGTGGCGCGGGCGGTGCGCAGGATGTCGGTGA
>NZ_JBEXHP010000012.1:97661-122091 GCF_040607895.1 Micromonospora sp. NPDC005220 | reverse complement strand
TGTCGATGTCAGCAGTCACGAGCAGACAACGACACCCTTCCCTATGCGGTACGACCACCGCCTCACCAGCTCAGATTTGGGACTCAGTCATCTAGGGTCGCACCATGAGTGAGCGCAGCGGGCGGGGCACCCGGGCCGGCGTGGCGGGGACCCCGCGCGTCGGCAGGCGGGACAGGGAGGCGTGATGAGCGATCGTTTCGTGGTCGTCGGTGCCGGCACGATGGGGCTCGGCATCGCCTACGTGGCTGCCGGCGCCGAACACGCCGTCGAGCTGGTCGAGGTGGACGCCGAGCGGGGTGCAACCGCGCTGAACCGGCTCGCCGAGCTGTGGGAGCGGGCGGTGCAGCGCGGGAAGCTGAGCGCCGACCAGGCCGCCGCGAACCGGCAGCGGGTGACGCTGCGCCCAACTCTCGCCGACGTCGCTCCCGCCCCCCAGGTGATCGTGGAGGCGGTGCCGGAGCGTCTCGACCTGAAGCGTGCGGTGCTCCGGGACGCCGCCGCGCTGCGCCCGGCGCTGCTGGGCAGCAACACCTCCAGCATCGCCATCGGTGCGCTGGCCGCCGAGTTGGACGCGCCTGAGCGCTTCCTCGGCCTGCATTTCTTCAACCCGGTCTGGGCGATGACGCTGCTGGAGATCGTGGTCGGCCCGGCCACCGCCGAGGAGACCACCGCCGCGGCCGTCGCGCTCGCCGGCCGGCTGGGCAAGGCCCCCGTCGTCGTACGCGACATGCCCGGCTTCGCCACCTCGCGGCTCGGGGTCACCCTCGGGCTGGAGGCGATCCGGATGGTCGCCGACGGGGTGGCCAGCCCGGTGGACATCGACAAGGCCATGGTGCTCGGCTACCGGCACCCGATCGGGCCGCTGGAGCTCACCGACCTGGTCGGCCTCGACGTGCGGCTGGACATCGCCCGCACCCTCCAGGCGGCGTACGGGGACCGCTTCGCACCGCCGCCGCTGCTGGAGGAGATGGTGGCCGCCGGGCGGCTGGGTAAGAAGTCCGGGCAGGGCTTCTACCGCTGGGAAGGCGGGGTAAAACAATGACCGGGCTGCGGATCGAGGAGCGGCCGGACCGGCTGGTGGTCACGCTGGACCGGCCCGAGAAGCGCAACGCCATCGATGCCGACCTGATCGCCGAGCTGCACCAGGTCTGTGCCGAGTTGGAGGCGCGCCCGCGCCTGCTGCTGCTCACCGGCGGCGCGGCGGGCATCTTCGCCGGTGGCGCCGACATCGGCCAGCTCCGCGAACGGGGTCGCACGGACGCCCTCGCCGCGATCAACTCGGCCGCCTTCGCCCGCATCCGGGCGCTGCCGATGCCGACCGTGGCGGCCGTCGACGGCCCGGCGTTGGGCGGTGGCGCGGAGCTGGCGTACGCCTGCGATCTGCGGGTGTGCACGGCGCGGGCGGTCTTCGGCCAGCCGGAGGTGCGGTTGGGCATCCTGGCCGGCGCTGGCGCGACCCACCGGCTGCCCGCGTTGATCGGCGAGGGCCGGGCCAAGGAGCTGCTTTTCACCGGCCGGCGGGTGGACGCCGCCGAGGCGCTGCGGATCGGCCTGGTGAACCGGGTGGTGGACGAGCCCGACGAGCTGCTGCCGGTGGCGCACGCGTTGCTGGACGAGATCGCCCTGGGCTCGCCGTTGGCGGTGCGGCTGACCAAGCTGGCGGTGAACGCGCCCGCCGCCGCGCACCCGCATCTTGACCTGGTCAGTCAGGCGGTGCTCTTCGAGGACGACGAGAAGCGTCGCCGGATGACCGAGTTCCTGGAGCGTCGTCGGCCGCGCTGAGCCCGCGTACCAGAACGGCCGCACCGGCGGGAAGCCGGTGCGGCCGTCGTGGGTCTCGGGTCCTGCTTACTGCCGGATCTGCACCCCGGCATCGGCCAGGCCGCGGATCACCTGGGCGGACTCACCGAAGCCGATGATCAGTACGGCGTCCGCGCCGAATGCCTTGATCTCCTTGGCGCCGCCGCTGAAGTCGACAGGCGGTGCCTCCGCGTCGGCCGGCGGCTCGTACGTCATCAGCTTGAGCCGGTCGTTGGCGATACCGGCCTTCTCCAGCTCGTCGCGGACGGTGGCCTGGAGGCCCTCACCGTAGGAGTCCTTGCGGGCGACGATGACGATCTTCTGGGACCCGTCGCGGAGGATCACGTCGGCCAGCGCCCGGCCCTGGAGGCTGTCCGGCGGGGCGGTACGGAAGTAGAGGCCCTTGTCCTCCACGTCGGTCAGGCTGCTGTCGGTGTTCGACGGGGAGAAGAGGACCTTCCCGGCCCGCACCACGTCCGGCAGTACCTCTCGGGAGATGCCCGAACCACCCGCGCCGATGATCACGCTGACGCCGTCCGCCACGTGCCTGGCCACCGTCGCCTTGGCAACCGCCGGGCTGGTGCCGTCGTCGCCGTCCATCCAGGTCACCGGCTTGCCCAGGGCACCGCCAGCAGCGTTGACCTCCTTGATCGCCAGCGCGGCGCCGGCGGCCATCGGCGGGTAGGCGATTGCGAGGTCACCGGTCTTCGGCAGTAGACCGCCCAGGATCAGCGGTTCCTGGTCGGAGTTTGCACCGGTGCGCTGCTTCTTCGGCTTCGGCGGCGCCTTGGTGCTCGCCGCCGACTCGATGCCCGCGCCGACGAACTCGGTCTTGCCGTCGTTGATCCGCTGCCCGTCGAAGGTCAGCGTGGCGTAGCTCGCGGTGGCCGGCTCACCCTTGTCGGTGAAGCCGGCCCGGGTCAGCGACACGCTGCGGTACTCGATGTCCTGCCCGTTGCGGGCCAGCGAGAGGCAGCTGGCCGGGTCCTCGCAGCGCTGCCCGTCGTTCGTCACACCGACGATCTGCTTCGCGATGTCGGTGGGGTTGGTGCTGCCGGCCAACTGGGCGGCGAGCACGGCGATCACCACCGCGTCGTACGTCTCGGCGGCGTACAGGTAGTCCGTCAGCGCCGGATCGACGGCTCGCAGTCGGCTCTTGAAGTCGTCTGGCAGCGGGGTGAGGGGCGTGGTGCCCTTCATCCCGTCGACGAGACTCGCCCGTTCCTTCAACTCCGCAGGATAGGAGTTGAGCATGTTGCCGTCCGTGCCGTAGAGGCGCACCTGTTGGGCGCTCGTCTCCTCGGGCTTGTCATCCCCGCAAGCGCTTGTGGCGAGCAGGATCGTCGCGCAGGCAGCCAGTGTGGCTACCCGCGAGCGGCGTGATACGAACATGGTCGTCCTTCCTCCGGCGAAGGTCCGCTGCGCACATTAGCGTGCCGAGGCTGGCGGCGGGACCGTGGAGGTGGCGTAATGCGCAGGTAGCTCGCATTGAACACGGACAGTGACGGTTGCTGGGGGGGCTTGACCGCCCGTCCTACTGTGCGCTGCGTGACCGACCTACCACAGCAGACGTTCGATGACGCGGCCGCCGTGCTCCGCTCGGCGCTGACCGGCGATGGAGACGCGGTGGTGGGAGCGTTCGACGCGGTCGTCGACCGGGCCGGCCTGGACGGCGCGTACGGGGTCGCCTGGTGCCTGGCCGCGACCATGCTCGGCGACGAGCCGGCGGCCAGCGGCGCGGCGCTCGACTTTCCGGGGATCGACCAGGCCGGGTACGACACCCGCTGGGTGGCCCGCTTCGTCAGCGCGTACGCGAATCGGGACGAGCCGACCGGCGAGGCCCTGTTCGGCGCGGCGGCCGCCGACGGGCTGCTTCCCGACTGCCTGCTCACCCTCGCCGGCTCGACGATCGCCACCCTGCGCAGCCGCGCCGGCTGAGCGGTCGCGCCGGGTGCTGCGCTGACGGGTTGCGGCTGCGCCTGCGGGTCGTGGCTGTGTCGGCGGGTCGTTGGGGTGTGGGGGGGGGGGGGGGGGGGGGGGGGGGGGGGGGCGGCGCGGGGGGGGGGGCGGGCGCCGCGACCGCGCGGGTCGGTCAGAACGCGTGGTACGCGATCAGCGGTTCGTACTCGTACCGCAGGTTCTCGAAGCGGACCCGGAAGTTCACGCCGTCCTTGACGTCGGTCGCCACCGTGATCCAGCCCGAGTTGGCCGGCAGGTAGGTCCAGTAGTTACAGGCGCTCGTCTTGTCGACGAAGATCACGCACGCTTCGGTGGCGTACACGCTCGCGTTGCGGACGTTGATGTCGCGGCAGCGCGTCGTGGTGCGGTACTGGCCGGCCGAGCCGCCGTAGCGGCCGGTCTCGAAGTACGACCGGACCGCCCCGCCGTAACAGGTGGCGAGCGGGGCGAACGCGTTCGGCCCGGAACTGACCGGTGTGGTCGGTGTTGTCGGCTCCGCCTGCGCGGGCGTACCGACGGCGAGCAGTGCGGTGGCCGTGGCGACGGCGAGCAGGCGAGCGGTCTGGGATGGCATTCGTTCGTCCCTCCAGAGCAGGTAACTGACCGTCCGTGTTGGACTGATCATCTGGCCGTGACGATGATACGTATCGATCAATGCCGCCGTGGCCCCGACGATGTCCGGCCCGTGTGGTAGCTCTGTAGTCATGTCCGAGGCCATGCTCAGCAAGGTGCGCAAGCTGCTGGCCCAGGCCGAAGACCCGGCCTGCACCCCGGCTGAGTCGGCTGCGTTCACCGCAAAGGCGACCGAGCTGATCGCCCGCTACGGCGTCGACCGGGCGCTGCTCGCCGCCAAGGACCCGACCACCGACCCCGTCGGCGATCGGGTGCTGGACGTCGTCGCCCCGTACGCCCGCGACAAGGTCGGCCTGCTCGCCGCGGTGGCCGAACCCCTGCGCTGCCGCTGCGTACGCCGACGGCAGGGCAACGGCTTCGCCCTGCATCTCTTCGGCTTCGCCAGTGACCTGGAACGGGTCGACCTGCTCTTCACCTCACTGCTCGTGCAGGCGGCGCACGGCCTGGCCGCCACCGAGGTGCCCGCGGACGACCACCCCGCCGCCTTCCGCCGCTCCTGGCTGGCCGGCTTCGCGGAGGTGGTCGGAGGTCGGCTCTGGGCGGCCGAGACGGCGGCAGCCAGCGAGTCGGGAACGCCGTCGATGGCGCTGGTGCTGGCCGACCGGTCCGACCGGGTGCAGCGACGGCTCACCGAGGAGTACCCGCGGCTGCGCACCGCCCCGCCGCGTCGGTTGGGCGGCACCGGCTTCGGCTCGGGGGCGGAGGCCGGCCAACGCGCGAACCTTGGTGGTCGGAACCTCGGCGGCGCCGCCGTCGACCGTCGGCTCGGCCGCTGATCTGCTGGGTGTTCAGGCGGTCGGCGTGGGCCGGTGACGCGACACCGTGGCGACGTAGCGGGTGAGCAGCTCGTGCCAGCCGGCGGTGAGCGCCTTCCGGTAACCCTCGGCAGCCTCGCCGTGCCGGTCGAAGTGCCGGTGCTCCAACTCGACCCGGGTGCGTTCCGGTCCCTCGGGATGGAACAGCACCTCGACCTCGCTCGCGCGGGCTGGGTCCGGCACCGGCGCCCGGTCGGGGCCGATCTGCCAGACGAAGACCAGCCGGCGAGGCGGATCCCAGGTGAGCACCCGGCCCCAGTCGGCGCGGAAGCCGTACGGGCCCAACTCGTAGAGCATGCCGCCGGCTCGCGGCTCCATGCCCAGCTCGGCGAGAGCGTCCGGCCCGGACCAGGTGTATTCGGTGACCCACCAGTCGGTCAGCTCGTCGGTGAAGACCGCGAACGCGTGCTCGGCGGAGCCCGGGACGAGGAGGCTGCACCGGAGAGAGAACCGGCCGACGTCCTGCCGGATGTCGGCCGGATCAGTCAATTCCTGTCCCATAGGCCCGGACCATACCGGCTGATGCCCGGGTGTGCAGCTTCGCACGGTGCCCGGTTCCAGACAGAGGGTTGCCGAGTCGTCACGGACGGGATGCCCCGCCGGAAAGCGGGTAACCGGCCGAACGGCTCGGAGGACCGGGCCGGTGTGCGGGCGGGGCGGGAGACATGAGCGAGAGCGGGCAGCAGCAGGAGTCGGACCGGAACATCGACAACGCAGACCCGGACGTCCTGCTCGACATTCCGAAGGTGTCCGTCGACTCCATCCGGCTGGCCGTCGACGGCCTGGACGCCGACCTGTCGCTGCGGGCCCGGGTCGCCAACCTGCTTCAGGTCGACGCCGGCGTACGGGTGCACCTGAGCGGCGGCGAGTTGGACATCAACGGGGTGCACGCCGAGGCGCAGCTACGGGTGCGGTTGGCGCAGCTGACCAGAATCCTGGGACGAGCGCTCGACACGCTCGACAACAACCCGCACATCATCGAGGCGCTCGTGCACACCGCCATTGACGACGTGAACCGCAGCAGCCAGCAGTTGGCCGCGGGCGCTGCGGAGATCAAAGCGTCGAGTCTGCGCTCGGACGGCGTACGAGACGAGCCGGGCCGCGCGGGCGGCCCCTCGGTCGACCGTGACCGGCCGGGTTCCTCTCGACCCGGCCCCGGCCGACCAGGTCTCGATCAACCTGGTTCTGGCCGGCCGGGTTCTGATCAACCTGGTTCTGGCCGGCCGGGTTCTGATCAGCCTGGTTCTGGCCGGCCGAGTCTCGGTCAGCCTGGTTCTGATCGGGCGGATGCGGGTCGGGCGGAGGCCGGCCCGGCAGCTGGCCACCGCCCCGAAGGCCCACGACACGACGGGCCGCGTCACGGCGAAGAAGCGCACAACCAGCCCGGTCAGTCGGACGGCCCGGCCCGAGCCCGTCCGGGGACGGCGACGGCGGTTTGCCGGGCGCGGCGCAAGCTGCCGCCCAGAGCGCGGCCCAGCTCGCCGAGCAGGCGGGGGAGACCTTGCGACAGGCCGGACGCAGCGTGTGGGAGGCGATCCAGGGCAGCGTGGCGCAGCACCGCCCGCAGGGTCGCCGCGACCACTGACGCCGCGCCTCCACGCCTCCGCTGACGCCGCGCCTCCGCTGACGCCGCGCCTCCGCGCCTCCGCCTCATGATCGACTCGGTTTTCTTGATATCGCGGTGTCGCGTGCGCTGGGACAC
This sequence comes from Micromonospora sp. NPDC005220, assembly GCF_040607895.1. Lineage (NCBI taxonomy): Bacteria > Bacillati > Actinomycetota > Actinomycetes > Micromonosporales > Micromonosporaceae > Micromonospora > Micromonospora sp. NPDC005220. The sequence continues at coordinate 115,182 of NZ_JBEXHP010000012.1, read as the reverse complement.
CCCGACATCAGGGAAGTCGAGTCGATCACGCGGGGCGACCAGGGATGGGCGAGCAGGGGTGGTCGACGAGGGGTGGCCGAGCAGGCGGATCGGTGAGAACCCCGGAAACAGCAAGATCCCCACCTGCGTTTCCGCTGGTGGGGACCTCTGTAGCCCGGCGAAAGGCTATGTGGCCAGGGGCGGGGTCGAACCGCCGACCTTCCGATTTTCAGTCGGACGCTCGTACCAACTGAGCTACCTGGCCGTGTTGCTCGGCTCATGCTACCCGGCAACCGGACGAACCGGCGGCAGGGCGACCTGCTCCGATACGCAGAACGCCGCGCGGGGCGCGGCGTCAGCGCTGCGGTCCTGACGGGACTTGAACCCGCGACCTCCGCCTTGACAGGGCGGCGAGCACTCCAACTGCTCCACAGGACCTAGCTTGTGTTGCTCCGGCTTGCGCCGGTTGTTGCTCCGGCTTGCGCCGGTCGTGCCCCCAACGGGATTCGAACCCGTGCTACCGCCTTGAAAGGGCGGCGTCCTGGGCCGCTAGACGATGAGGGCGGCCCCGCCATCATTGCACATTCGCAACTTCAAGCGGACTTGCTCCCATCCGGCCCCGCCGGAGGCTTGGAAAGCATACGTGATGCTCCGTCGGTCGACAAAATCGGTATCGGCAAGGGCTGGGGACGGGTCAAAACCGCAGGTCAGGGTGGTTCTAGCGGAGTCGGGTGATGCCGAAGCGCTGCTTCAGGTCGGCGATCACCTTCGGGCAGGCGGCGAGCGTCGCGGCCCGATTTCCGCCCCCGTCGTGCAGGAGAACGATGCCGCCGGGGCGGGTGGCGGCGTGCACTCGCTTGCCGATCGTCGCCGCGGTGGGCTTGTCCCAGTCCTGTGGGTCGACCGACCAGTGCAGTGGGCGCATGCCGAGGTCCTTGGCCACCGCGAGCACCTCCGACGTCCACCGGCCGCCCGGCTGCCGGTAGAACGACACCTTCGCGCCGGGGGCGGCCTTCCGGATGGCCCTGTTGGTGCGGTCCAGGTCGGCTCGGATCTCGGCGACCGGTCGCCGGGCAAGATCGAGATCGTGTCGCCAGCTGTGATTGCAGAGCTGGTGTCCCTCCCGGACGATCCGCCGGACCAGTTCCGGGTGGCGCTGCACCTCGCGGCCGACGACGCAGAAGGTCGCGGTCACCTTGGCGGCCTTCAGCTGGTCGAGCACCTTGGGTGTCCAGGCTGGGCTGGGCCCGTCGTCGAACGTCAGGGCCACCGGGCGTACGCCGGTGTTTCGCCCCAGGCCGGAGGGCAGCTTGGCCGGCAGCGGCCGCAGTGGCGGCTTGGCCGGCTTGCTGACGCTGGGGTGCGGCGACGGTGTGGGCGGTGTGGTCGATTCCACCGGCTTTGGAGCGCCGGCGGGTGCGATGGTGCGGTCCGGTTGGGCACAGCCGGACAAGACCAGCGCCATGGCGAGGACGGACGCCAGGACAGCGCGGGCTTGCATCTGCTCGCTCCCGGGGGTCTGGGTAGGCGGACCCGCCCGACGGTAGTTCACGCCGCCAGTCGACGACAGTGCGATCAGTCACGCCTCGACTGGTTCAGGGAGTCGCGGACGGCGGCGGAGAGCGAGACCGCCTCGGCCAGGTCGACCGGTCGCACCACCCCGGCGGGCAGCGTGTCGGCACGCCAACCGGGGCCGGCGGCGAGCACCAGCAACGGGCGCCGGGGTGCGGCGAGCAGTGCGCTGAGTTGGGCTGGGTCGGCGGTGGCCCGGGTGTGCGACCAGAGCACCACGGCGGCCGGTCCGGTCCGGTTGACCGCCTCGACGAGAGCGCCCACCGGCACCCGGGCGCCGAGCATCCGGTAGCTGACCCCGGCCTCCGCGAGCGCCGCGGCCAACGCCTCCAGCGGCAGGGTGTGCTGTTCCTCGTCGGCGCAGGAGAGCAGGATCCGGGCCGGCCCGGTGGGGACGTTGGCCCGACTGGCCGCCGCGAGCGCCTCCGAGACGGAGCGGGACACCAGATGTTCCACCTCGATCAGGCCGGCGGTGGCGGCGTGCCGTTCGCCAATGCCGGCGAGCACCGGGCGCAGCAGGCCCTCCCAGGTGGCGATGACCCCGCCGGCGGCCAGGGCGTGCGCGATCGTCTCGCTGATCGCCGCCGCGTCCAGCCGCATGGCGGCTCGGGCCAATCCGCGGGCTGCCGGGCCGGCCCGGCCGACCGGGATGGTGCCGCCGCCGTCACGGCGGGTCGGGTGGCTCCGGGCGGAGCCGACGGTGCCACTGCCGTTGGGCGTCGGATCCGGTGCCTGGCGGGCCCAGCGGGCCGCCTCGGCGGGACTGACCCCCTCGGCGGTGAGTCGTCGCATGATCTCGAGGCGGGCCAGATCGGCGGGTGTGTACCGGCGGTGGTGACCGGGGATGTGTTCGCTGGGCCCGAGCCCGTAGCGCTGGTGCCAGGTGCGTAGGGTCGTCACCGCGACCCCCAGCCGGCGTGCGACCGCGCCCGCGCTCAGCGCCTCATCGACCACCCGACCGCTCCGCCGTGTCATCCGCCGCCGTTCCGGGCGGGGTCATGGCCGGGCCGGTCGCGCCCGACCGGGACCCCGAGGGGTGTAGCAGCCGGTTCACCACGCCGCCGAGCCAGGGCGCGTACGGCCGGGGATCGAGATTCAATTCGGCCTCCAACGCGGTGGGATCGGCCCACCGCAGCTCGGCCACCTCGTTTGGATCCGGCAGTAGCGGAGCGCTGGGCAGGAACTCGCCGCGCAGCACGTGGTCGTACTCGAACTCGACCCGACCGGTCTCCGGGTCCTCGGCGTAGTAGACGTAGACGCCGACCTCGGTCAGCTCGACCGGGCCCGCACCCAGCTCCTCGCCCAGCCGTCGGTTCGCCGCCTCGGCGAGCGATTCCCCCGGCAGCGGGTGGCCGCAGCAGGAGTTGGCCCAGCGCAGCGGAAAACGGGTCTTGACGGCGGCTCGGCGCTGGAGCAGCACCTGGCCGTCCGGGTCCACCAGCAACACCGAGAAGGCCCGGTGCAGCTGCCCCGGGGGTTGGTGGGCGGCCGCGACGGTCGTCTCGCCGTGGACCTTGCCGGTCTCGTCGACGAGTTCGACGAGGTGCTTCTCCCGGCCGCTCATCGGCCCTCCCCGGTGATCCGGCCGGCGGCGAGCTTGCCGGAGATGAGCACCATCGGTACGCCGACGCCGGGTTGGGTCCCGGAGCCGACGAACACCACGTTCGACAGGGCGCGGTGCAGGTTGGACGGGCGGAACGGGCCGGTCTGGAAGAGGGTGTGCGCGGCGGCGAACGGGGTGCCGGCGGCCATCCCCTGCTCCTCCCACTCGGCGGGGGTGATCGCCCGGAGCACCTCGACCCCGGCGCCGAAGCCGACGTAGCCGCGCTCCTCCAGGGTGCCGATCAGCTGGTCGGTGTAGCGCTGGGTCAGGTCGCCGCGCCACTCGAACGGCGCCCGGTGCAGGTTGGGCACCGGCGCGAGCACGTAATAGGTGTGCCGGTCGGGCGGGGCCACCGAAGGATCGGTCCGGCTCGGATTGGTCACCAGGAGCGACGGATCCGTCATCAGCTCACCCCGTCGGATGACCTCATCGAAGGTGCCCTTCCACGCGCGTCCGAAATGGATGTTGTGATGGGCGATCTTCGCATAGGCCTGTCGTGAGCCGACGTGCAGAACCACGCAGGACGGCGAGTAGGTGAGCCGGCGCTGCGGGCCGGCGGGGAGCAGGTCCCGGTAGGCGACCGGCAGGTCGGGGTTGAGCACCACCACGTCCGCCGGCACCAGCTCACCATCGGCGGTGAGCACGCCGGTGGCGCGGCCGTTCGCGGTCTCCACCCGGGTCACCGTGGTGTCGTACCGGATCTGCACGCCGTGCTTCTCGGCCGCGCCGGCCATCGCCCTGGAGACCGCGTGGATGCCGCCGCGCGGGAAGAAGACCCCGGCCACCGAGTCGAGGTACGCGATGACCGCGTAGATGGCCAGCGCGTCGTGCGGCGCGAGGCCGGCGTACATCGCCTGGAAGGAGAAGACCCGCTGGGTACGCGGGTCCCGGAAGAACTGGTTGATCTTCGTCTGGAGGCGCCGGAAGGCCCCGCCGCTGAGCAGCTTGAGCAGGTTGCCGGTGAGCAGGTCGGTCGGCGCGTCCAGGTTGCGCTCGATGAAGTCGGTGCGCTCCAGCCGCCACAGCTCCCGCGCGTACTCGACGAAACGCAGGTAGCCGTCGGCCTCCCGGGGCCCGCAGACCCGGGATATCTCGGCCGCCATCCGGGTGGTGTCGGTGAGCACGTCGAGGGTCGAGCCGTCCGGGTAGTACGCCCGGTAGGCGGGGTCGAGCGGGGTCAGGTCCAGCCAGTCGTGCAACTCCTCGCCGACCGCGCCGAGCGCCTCGGCGATCAGGTCGGGCATGGTGAGCACGGTCGGGCCGGTGTCGAACTCGTAGCCGTCCACGCCGAGTCGTCCGGCCCGCCCGCCGGGCACCGGCTCGCGCTCCAGCACGGTCACCTGTCGACCGCTGCCGGCCAGGTGCAGCGCGCAGGCGAGCCCGCCCAGCCCGGCCCCGACGATCACCACCCGGTCCGTCCGTCCTGTCACTGTCCGCATGTGACCACCTCCTCGCTCAAGTCGCTCATCAGGCCCGCCGGTTGGCAGCGGCGGTGGCCAGCCCGGTCAGCGCGGTCCGCGCCGTCTGGTCCACGGGCGCGGCGTCGAGCGCGGTCAGCGCGTCGTTCACCCGCTCGGCGATCATCTGCTCCACCCTGGTCACCGCGCCGGTCTCGGCGACCAGCCCGGCGAGCGTGTCGACCGGTCCGTCGGCGGCCCGATCCAACGCCGTGAGCTGGGCCGGCGTGGCCAGCTCCCGGGCCAGCATGAGCAGCGTGGTCGGCTTGCCGGTGCGAAGGTCGTCACCGGCCGGCTTGCCGGTGGCCGCCGGGTCTCCGTAGACGCCGAGCAGGTCGTCGCGGAGCTGGAACGCTTCGCCGACCGCCAGGCCATAACGGGTGTACGCGGAGACCAGCGGGTCGTCGGCGGGCACTCCGGCCAGGCAGGCCCCGAAGAGCAGTGGTCGCTGGACGGTGTAGCTGGCGGTCTTGTAGCGGACCACCCGTAGTGCCCGGTCGACCGACCAGTTGGCCGGGTCGTTCTCGCCGAGCACGTCGAGGTACTGCCCGGCGACCGTCTCCACCCGCATCTGGTCGTAGCAGCGGCGCACCTCGAAGAGCCGAGCCGACGGCACCGAGGCGTGGCCCATCAACTGGTCGGCCCAGACCATGCAGAGGTCGCCGATGAGCACGGCGACGGCCTCACCGAACCGGCCGGGGTCACCGCGGTGACCGGCGGCGACGTGCTGTTCGGCGAGCGCGACGTGCGCGGTGGGCCGGCCACGGCGGGTGTTGGACGCGTCCATCACGTCGTCGTGCACCAGCGCGAAGGTGTGCAGCAGCTCCAGCGCGGCCAGCGCGGGCAGCACGGGCGGCAGCGCCGCGGTGCCGCCGACCGCCCCGCGCCAACCCCAGTAGGCGAACGTCGACCGGATCCGTTTGCCGCCGGTCAGGACGGCTTCCCGCGCGGTGGCGGCGAAGCTGCCCATCGATGGGTCGATGTCGTTGAGGGTGTCGACTTCGGCGGTGAGGAAGGTGTCCAGGGTCTCATCGACCGCCGTTACCAGATCGTGGGTGTACGCGGCCAGAACGGCGCGGACCGGATCGTCCCCGTCACCTGGCCCTGCCGGCGCTACGCGGGTCACGTTGCCCGCAACTGCGTCGTTGGCCATGCGGCTGAGCGTACCCTAGGCTACGAGTTGCGTCGATTGGTGCGTCGATAATTGGAGGAGGGCCGGTGGAAACCGATCTCACCGCTGCCTATGGCCGCTGTCGTGAGCTGCATAAACGCCACGGCCGCACCTACTATCTCGCCACCCGGCTGCTCCCCGCTTGGAAACGACGACATGTGCACGCCCTCTACGGGTTCACCAGGTACGCGGACGAGATCGTCGACCGCACCGAAGACCTTCCGCCGGCCGAGCGGGCCGCCCTGCTGGACCACTGGGCCAGCCAGTTCGTGTCCGGTCTGCACGGTGCGCCGGTGGACGACCCGCTGTTGCCGGCCGTACTGCACACGATCGCCGTCTTCGACCTCGACCGGGACGACTTTGCGTCGTTTCTGAAGAGCATGGCGATGGACCTGACCGTCACCGCGTACCCGACCTACGACCACCTGCTCGACTACATGGAGGGATCGGCGGCGGTCATCGGCACGATGATGCTGCCGATCCTGGGCAGTTCCGACCCCGCGGCGGCCCGGGAGCCGGCCCGGCAGCTCGGCTTCGCCTTCCAGCTCACCAACTTCATCCGGGACGTCGCCGAGGACCTCGACCGGGGCCGCACCTACCTGCCGGACGAGGACATGGCGAAGTTCGGGGTCACCCGCGAGGAGTTGGCCGAGGCCCGCGCCCAAGGCCGCGCCACCCCTCGGATCCGCGAGTTGATCGAGTACGAGGTGACCCGCGCCCAGGCGCACTACGCTGCCGCCGCACCGGGTATCACCATGCTGGCACCCGGCTCGCAGGCCTGCATGCGCACCGCGTACGCGCTCTACGGCGGCATCCTCGACGAGGTGGCCGCGCAGGGTTACGACGTCTTCGTCCGGCGGGCTCTGGTGCCGCAGCGGCGACGGATGGCGGTGGCGGCGCGGGCGCTGCTCACCTCGACAGGTACCCCGGTCGTCATCCCTGGGCCGACGATCCACCCGGAGGGCCGGTGACCGCGAGCACGGCGATCGTGCTCCTCACCCGCGACCTGCGGGTGCACGATCACCCGGCGCTGGCCACCACCTGTGCGGCCTTCGACCGGGTGGTGCCGTTGTACGTGCTCGACCCGGCGCTGGCCGACCTCTCCGCCAACCGCACCCGGTTCCTGCACCAGGCCCTCGCCGACCTGCGCGCCGAGCTTCGCGACCGCGGTGGCGACCTGGTGGTGCGGCACGGCGACCCGGTGGCCGAGACGATTCGGCTGGCCGCCGAGGTCGGCGCAACCGCCGTGGCGCTCTCCGCCGACGTGAGCCACTACGCCACCCGTCGGGAGCGGCGACTGCGCGCCGAGTGCGAGCGGCACCGGCTGCACCTGCGACTGTTTCCCGGGCTGACAGTGGTCGAGCCGGGCGCGTTGCGGCCCGGTGGCGGCGGTGACCACTACCGGGTGTTCAGCCCGTACCACCGGGCCTGGGCGGCCCAGCAGTGGCGCGAGGAGTTGGCCGCGCCGCGCCGGGTCGCGCTGCCCGACGGGGTACGCGTGGGCCGGCTGCCGGCGCTGCCGGCCGGAGACTCGCCGGACGCGGCCATCGGCGGCGAGCGGGTCGCTCGGCAGCGGCTCACCGACTGGTTGCCCGACCTGCCCCGGTACGGCGATCAGCACGACGACATGGCCGGCGACGACACCTCCCGGCTCAGCCCGTACCTGCGCTTCGGTTGCGTGTCGCCGCTGTCGGTGGCGAACCGCGTCGGCGACCGGTCCAACCCGTTCGTCCGGCAGCTCTGCTGGCGGGACTTCTATTACCAGGTCACCGCCGCTTTCCCCGATATCTCGACGGCGGCGTACCGGCGGGGTGCCACCGAGCAGTGGCGCTACGACGACGACGCGTTGGCGGCCTGGACCGAGGGACGCACCGGGATGCCGATCGTCGACGCCGGAATGCGGCAGTTGCGGACGCAGGGTTGGATGCACAACCGGGCCCGGCTGATCACCGCCGGCTACCTGACCAAGCACCTCGGGCAGGACTGGCGGTCCGGAGTGGCGGTGTTCTTCCGCTGGCTGCTCGACGGGGACGTGGCGAACAACTCGGGCAACTGGCAGTGGGTCGCCGGCACCGGCAACGACACGAAGCCCTACCGGGGGTTCAACCCGGTCCGGCAGGCCGAACGGTACGACCCGGCCGGCGACTACGTGCGCCGCTGGGTGCCGGAGCTGGCGCAGGTGTCGGGCAAGGCCATCCACCAGCCGTGGAAGCTGCCCGACGACCTTCGCCGCACGCTGGACTATCCGCCGCCGCTCACCGTGCCCGGCACCGACCCGGTCTGGCTGCGCTGACCGCTTCTACAGCACCGAGTGCAACGCCTCGACCAACTCGTCAACCCGGTCGTGCTCGGCGAGGTGCGCCGTCGCGTACGCGAAGGTGTAGCCGCGCTCGGGGTCGGCCCACGCGCTGCTGCCGCCGAGCCCGCCCATGCCCCAGCTGCCATCCGGCTCCCACTGCATACCCAGCGTCCACCGGGCCCGCCGGTCGAGCACCAGGTCCGGCCCGTCGTACTGGACCCGGGTGGCCTCGTCGACCAGGCCAGGGCTGAAGAGTCGTACGCCGTCCAGCACGCCACCGGCCAGCAGGCCGGCGTAGAGCCGGCCCAGGCCGGCGGCGGTGGCGTGCAGATTGACCGCCGGTATCTCGGAGCCCCGCCAGAGAGGGCTGTTCAGCACGGCCAGGTCCAGTCCACCCGCCGGGTTGTCCATCGCCCGTGCCCGCAGGGAGCCGGGCTCGCCGAGCTGCCGGCTCGGCCACTGTGGGTCGCCGTAGCGCAGGTCCGCGCAGCGCCGCTGGTCCGCCTCGGTCAACCCGAAGCCGAGATCCAGCTGCCACCGGTCGGCAATCTCCTCAGCCAGGAACCGGCCCACCGACCGTCCGTCGACGCGGCGGACCAGCTCGCCCACCAGATGCCCGTACGTCCAGGCGTGTTCCCCGGCGACCGAGCCCGGCGCCCACTCGGGGTCGGCGGCGGCCAGGTCGCCGGTGAGCAGCGCCCAGTCGGCGATCGCGCTGGCCGGTCGGGGTACCGGAAAGGCCGGCAGGCCGGCGGTGTGCGACAACACCTGACGCACGGTGGCGGGAGTGCGGAACTCCGGCCAGTACCGGTCCACGGCCGCGTCGAGATCCACAGTTCCCCGGTCGACGAGCAGCAACAGGCAGAGTGCGGCCACCGGCTTGCCGACCGAGTAGACGTTCACCAGCGTGTCCGGCAGCCACGGCTCGCCGTCCGGTTCGTGGCCGCTGCGAAAGCCGCCGACCAGGTCCACCACCGGGTGCCCGTCGTACCAGATGGTCAGGCCGGCGCCGGTCTCCCGGCCGGAGGCGAGCAGGTCGTGGAAGCAGTCCCGGACCGGCGCGAAGCGTGCGTGCATCCGGCCACGGTAAGGGTCCCGGCCGGTGCGCGTGCCGACTTTTTCCGCCGACCCCGGTGGTCGGGGTGGGGCCGCCGGGGGATGCTGTTCGGTGTGGCGGAGCCGGAGCTGGTGGATGTTGTCGTGGTCGGGCTCGGAGTCGGCGGCGAGGAGGTGGCCGGACGGCTCGCCGAGGCCGGCCTGAGCGTCGTCGGCATCGAACGGGGTCTCGTCGGCGGGGAGTGCCCGTACTGGGGCTGCATCCCGAGCAAGATGATGATCAGAGCGGCCAACGCGCTCGCCGAGGCGCGCCGGGTCGACGGGCTGGCGGGCACGGCCCAGGTCCAGCCGGACTGGTCGCCGGTGGCGAAACGGATCCGCGAGGAAGCCACCGACACCTGGGACGACACGGTCGCGGCGGAGCGGTTCATCGGCAAGGGCGGCCGGCTCGTGCGGGGCAGCGGCCGGCTCGACGGTCCGCGCCGGGTCCGCGTCGGTGAGCAGGTGTTCGAGGCCCGACACGGGGTGGTGCTGGGCACCGGCACCCGTCCGTCGATGCCGCCGATCGACGGCCTGGCCGACACGCCGTACTGGACCAACCACCAGGCGATCGAGGTCGAGGAGCTGCCGGAGTCGCTGCTGGTGCTCGGCGGCGGCGCGATCGGTCTGGAGTTGGCGCAGGTCTTCGCCCGCTTCGGGGTCCGGGTCACAGTGGTCGAGGCACTGGATCGGGTGCTGGCCGTCGAGGAGCCCGAGGCGTCCGAGGTCGCCGCCGCGGCGCTGCGCGCCGACGGCGTGGAGATCCACACCGGGGTACGCGCCGAACGCGTCGAGCACGACGGGACCATGTTCACCCTGCACGGTGGCGGCGGCACGGAGTTCACCGCCGAACGGCTGCTGGTGGTGACCGGCCGCAAGGCCCACCTGGCCGAGCTGGGTCTGGACACGATCGGCCTGGACGCCAGCCAGCGTTTCCTCCCGGTCGACGACCGGCTGCACGTCACCGACCATGTCTGGGCGGTCGGCGACCTGACCGGCGAGGGTGCCTTCACCCACATCGCCATGTACCAGGCGGGGATCGTGATCGCCGACCTCCTGGCCCGCGGCCGGCAGGCGAAGGCCGGGGCGGACGCCAGCGGCACCTCCAGCGTGGTCGGCGGCGCGATGCGCGCGTCCAGCTCGTTGGCCGCCAGCGGGTCGAGCGGGTCGGCCGGCACTGTCCCGCGAGCCGACTACCGCGCGCTGCCCCGGGTGACCTTCACCGATCCCGAGGTCGGCGCGGTCGGACTCACCGAGCAGCAGGCCCGCGACCGGGGCATCAACGTGCAGGTCGGGTTCACCAAGCTGAGCAGCTCGACCCGGGGCTGGATCCACCAGGTCGGTGACGAGGGCTTCATCAAGCTCGTCGCGGACGCCGACCAGGGCGTGCTGATCGGCGCGACGTCGGTCGGGCCGGCCGGTGGTGAGGTGCTGTCGGGGCTCGTGGTGGCCGTGCACGCGGCCGTGCCGCTGAGCCAACTGCGGCACATGATCTACGCGTACCCGACCTTCCACCGCGCCATCGAGGACGCGCTGCGCAACCTGTCCTGACAGTGACGTGTGCTGTTCAGAGTCCGACTTGGTGGGCCATGCTGCGACAAGCGTGATGACTCTGAGGCATATTGATGCCTCACGGTCATCAGCACATTGATGCCAGGTGCTGCCGATCGACTCGGTCAGCCCGCGTTCACGACGATCCGGTCCACGCCTGACGACGTGACTCAGAACCTGACTGTCGAGTGGCGAGCAGAGTGCGACAGTCGGGCCGCAAATTTTGCCTCAATCGCTGTTCATTTCTTTCATGCAGGTGACGTACGATTGCGGCCGTGACCAAGCGGTTGACTGAAGTTGCCAAGAAGGCGGGCGTCAGCGAGGCCACCGTCAGCCGGGTGCTCAACGGCCGCGACGGAGTGTCCGAGGCGACCCGCACCGCCGTGCTGACGGCGCTGGACGTGCTCGGTTACGAGCGGCCGACCAAGCTGCGCGGCGAACGCGCCCGGCTGGTCGGGCTGGTGCTGCCCGAGTTGCAGAACCCGATCTTCCCGGCGCTGGCCGAGGTGGTCACCGGCACGCTCGCTCAGCGCGGCTACACCCCGGCGCTCTGCGCCCGGACCATCGGCGGAGTCTCCGAAATGGACTACGTGGAGATGCTCCTCGACCACCAGGTCTCCGGGGTGATCTTCGCTGGTGGCTCGTACGCGCTCGCCGACGCTCGACACGATCACTACCGTCGGCTGACCGACCGGGGGCTTCCGGTCGTGCTGGTCAACGCGGGGGTGGACGAGTTGGGCTTTCCCCGGGTCTCCACCGATGACGCGGTGGCGGTGGAGCAGGCGTACGGGCACCTGCGCTCGCTCGGGCACGAACGGATCGGGATGGTGCTCGGCCCGGAGGGGCACGTGCCGTCCCGACGCAAGCTCGACGCGATGATGAAGGCCGCGGGCTGGGACGAGGCCGACGCCGAGTGCGTGGAGCGGTCCAGCTTCTCCATGGAGGGGGCGCGGGTCGCCGCGACGAAGTTGGTCGAGCGGGGCGTGACCGGCATCATCTGCGCCAGCGACGTACTCGCGCTGGGCACCATCCGTGCGGCCCGGCGCCTGGGCCGTTCGGTGCCGGCCGACGTGTCGGTGGTGGGCTTCGACGACTCCGCCTTCATGACCTGCACCGACCCGCCGTTGACCACGGTGCGGCAGCCGATCGAGACGATGGGGCAGGCCGCGGTGGATCTGCTGGTCACCCAGATCGAGGGTGCCGGCGTCCTTCAGGACGAGCTGCTGTTCGAGCCGGAGCTGGTGGTGCGGGGCTCCACCGCACCCGCCCCCGGCCGCTAGGTACCACCCCGAACGACGCCTCGGCCGTCGACCGCTTCTCGCGGTCGGCGGCCGTTTGCGTCGTTGCCCGGCTCGATCAGCATCGATCGGGCCGAATGACCCTCCAATTGGGATCAATAGCCAGCAAAACGGGCTGCTTTCACTGTCTTGCCAACATCTGTCGTAACCACGTCGTGTCCTTTCGGAACAGGGTCGATACCTTGCTGAAATGAGTCGGTCTCGCTACAGTGACTCCACTCACACCTGGCTCCGACGCAGCTACTGGGCGTCAGGTCGTATCACCGCAGATCAGCGAAGGTCATTGGAGACACCGGTTCCCGAAGGGATGGACAGATGTCCGTACCGCAATACCGAAAGGCTGCGGCGGTCGCGCTCGTGGCCGGCCTGGGGCTCAGCCTCACGGCATGCTCCACGAAGAGCGACGACAAGGACGCGAACGCCGGCGGCAAGGTCACCATCACGGTCGACTGCCAGCCGGTCGGCGCCCAGAAAGAGCTGTTGAAGAACTGGAACGACGACGTCGCCGAGTTCCAGAAGCAGAACCCGGACATCACCATCAAGAGCGTCAGCGTCGGCGAGCAGTGCAACAACCCGCCGGACTTCACCGCCCGCCTCGCCGGTGGCACCGTGACCGACGTCTTCTACGGGTACATGACCGATCTCCAGCAGGTGCTCGACTCCGGTCAGGCGATGGACATCAGTCAGTACGCCAACAAGGACACCGTCCCCACCTGGGACAGCGTCGACCCGGCGCTGAAGGAGGTCTTCACCGACGGCGGCAAGCTCTACGCCGTCCCGGTGAAGAACTACTCGATGGGCCTGGTCTACAACAAGGTGCTGTTCCAGCAGGCCGGGCTGGACGTGAACAACCCGCCCAAGACCTGGGCCGAGGTCCGGGCCGCCGCCAAGAAGATCTCCGCACTCGGCAACGGCATCGCCGGCTACTCGGAGTACAGCGCCGGCAACACCGGCGGCTGGCACTTCACCTCCCTGCTCTACTCACAGGGCGGCCGGGTGCTGACCGAGGACGGCAAGAAGGCCGACTTCAACAACGCCATGGGCAAGCAGGTCCTGCAGAACCTCAAGGACATGCGGTACGGCGACAACAGCATGGGCGCCCGTCAGCTGCTGCAGTGGGGCGACCTGCTGACGAACGCCGGCGCGGGCAAGGTCGGCATGTTCATCGGCGCGCCGGACGCCACCCAGGCGATCGTCAGCCAGTTCCAGGGCAAGTTCCAGGACTGGGCGATGGCTCCGCTGCCCGGCCAGGACGGCGCGGCGAAGGGGACGCTCGGTGGTGGCGAGGGCTACTTCTTCAAGAAGGACCTCACGCCCGAGCAGGTCAAGGCCGGTCTGAAGTGGATCGCGTACCAGAAGCTCACCCCGGGCAAGGGCCAGTTCGACTACGTCCGGGCCAAGCCGCAGAACTACCCGGTGGGTCTGCCCCAGCCGCTGCTCTTCGCCAACGGCAGTGACGCGCAGAAGCAGGAGCTGGAGCTGCGGAAGGCCAACGCGAACGTGGACACGGCGAACTTCGCGCTCTTCGAGGCGACCCCGGTCCCGATCAAGGGTGAGCCGCGCAACGCCCAGGCCGTCTACGCGGTGCTCGACGCCGCGATGTCGGGTGTGCTGACCAACCCGAACTCGAACATCGACGCGCTGCTCAAGACCGCCGAGGAGAAGGTCAACCAGCTCCTCGCCGCCGAGAGCTGACCGATCGTGTGGGGGCCGGTGCGCCGACCCGGCCCCCACGCTCCTCGCACCACATCTCGACGTCACCGACTCACCCAGGAGTTGCCTTGGCGATCACCACCGTCCCGGAGACCCCCAGGAAACCGGGCCGCCCGCCGTCGCCGTACTCGGCAAGGCCGCAGCGCACCAGCCTCGGCCGCAAGGTACGGGACAACCTCACCGGTCACGCGTTCCTGATCGGGGCGGTGCTCTGCTTCGTCGTCTTCTCCTGGTACCCGATGATCCGCGGCATCGTGATGAGCTTCCAGCGCACCCGGCGCGGCGAGACGACCTGGGTGGGCTGGGACAACTACTCCCGCATCATCGCCGACCCGAGCTTCTGGACGGCCTGGCAGAACACGTTCTACTTCACTGTGCTCGCGCTCGCCCTGGGGTACGTGGTGCCGTTCTTCGTGGCGATCCTGCTCAACGAGTTCCGGCACGGCAAGGGTTACCTGCGGATCCTGGTGTACCTGCCGGTGATGCTTCCGCCGGCCTCCGCGCTGTTCCTCTTCAAGTTCTACGCGTACGACCCCAGCGAGGCGGGCCTCTTCAACGCGATCCTCAAGGCGCTGCACCTGCCCACCTCGCAGTGGATGCAGTCGCCCGAGATGACGATGCCGGCGATGGTGGTGGCGTCGACCTGGATGAACATGGGCGGCGCGGTGCTCATCTACCTGGCGTCGTTGCAGAACATCCCCGGCGAGCTGTACGAGGCGGCCGAGCTGGACGGCGCCGGGATCTGGCGGCGCATCCGGCACGTGACCATCCCGCAGACCCGGCTGATCCTCGCGCTCCTGGCGATGTTGCAGATCGTCGCCACCATGCAGCTCTTCATCGAGCCGCTGATCCTCGCCAACGGTGCCGGCGCGGAGGACTCCGCGACCTCGGTGGCGTACCTCATCTACCAGCACGGGTTCTTCCAGAACGACCTCAACGGCGCCGCCGCACTGGGCGTGATCATGCTGGTGGTGCTGGCCGGCTTCTCCGCCGTGTACGTGCGGCTGACTGCGAAACAGGACTAGGACGGGCGGGCAATGGCACAGGAATCCGGAACCCGGACCCTCATCTCCCAATCCCAGATCAGCCGGGGGCGCGGCAAGGTCATCTACTGGACGCTGCTCACCGTCGTCGTCGTGGGCTTCACGCTCGTCTTCCTCGGGCCGCTCTACTGGATGGTCACCGGCGCGCTCAAGTCCGGCCAGGAGATCGCGCAGACCCCACCCTCGCTGTTTCCGAAGGATCCGCAGCCGCAGAACTACATCGACGCGTGGAACAACCTGGCCCTCGCCAAGCTGCTGTTCAACACGTTCTACTACGCGATGGGCGCGGTGCTGTTCCAACTCGTCTTCGACAGCGCCGCTGCGTACTCCCTGTCCAAGCTCCGCCCGATCTTCGGCAACGTGATCCTCGGTCTCATGCTGGCCACGCTGATGATCCCGGCGATGGTGCTCATCGTCCCGCAGTACGTGACCGTGCTCGACCTGCCGATCCTGCACATCAACCTGCTCGACTCGCCGTTCGCCATCTGGTTGCCGCTGGTCGCGAACGCGTTCAACATCTTCCTGTTGAAGCGGTTCTTCGACTCGATCCCGGAGGAGTTGATGGCCGCCGCCCTCATCGACGGGGCGTCGTCGCTGCGGACCCTCTGGTCGATCATCCTGCCGCTGTCGCGTCCCATCCTCGGCGTGGTCTCCATCTTCGCCGTCACGGCGGTCTGGAAGGACTTCCTCTGGCCGAAGCTGGTCATGCCCTCGCCCGAGACCCGGACGGTCAGCGTCGGCATCTACACCTTCGCGGGTGGCACACCGATGAACGTGGTGATCGCGGCGTCGGTCATCGCCGCGATCCCGACAGTCATCATCTTCCTGATCTTCCAACGGAACATCATGTCCGGTCTGACCACGGGCAGCATCAAGGGCTGACCACCACCGCATCCGTCCGCGCGGCGAACAACGACAGTTCGCCCGACACATGACCAGGTCCGGCGAACCCGCCGACGTACTGACGCAGAAAGCAGGTGCTCGTGTCCACAGCTGACAGAAGTCCGTGGTGGCGGGGAGCGGTGATCTACCAGGTGTACCCCCGGAGCTTCGCCGACGGTAACGGCGACGGCATCGGTGACATCGCCGGCATCCGGTCCCGGCTGAACCACCTGTCCGCGCTCGGCGTCGACGCGATCTGGTTCAGCCCCTGGTATCCCTCCCCGATGGCGGACGCCGGCTACGACGTCTCCGACTACCGCGACATCGACCCGGTCTTCGGCAGCCTCGCCGAGGCGGAGGCGCTGATCACGGAGGCGCACGAGCTGGGCATCCGGACCATCGTCGACGTGGTGCCGAACCACTGCTCGGACGCGCACCCCTGGTTCCAGGCCGCGCTCGCCGGCGGGCCGGGGGCACCCGAACGGGACCTGTTCTGGTTCCGTCCCGGCCGGGGCCCGAACGGCGACGAGCGTCCCACCGACTGGGTCGGCGAGTTCGGCGGGCCGACCTGGACCCGGACCACCAACCCGGACGGCACCCCCGGCGACTGGTACCTGCACCTCTTCGCCCCGCAGCAGCCGGACTTCAACTGGGACCACCCCCGGGTGCGGGCGGAGTTCGAGGACATCCTGCGGTTCTGGTTCGACCGGGGCGTGGACGGCATCCGGATCGACTCGGCCGGGCTCCTGGTCAAGGACGGGACGCTGCCCGAGGTTCAGCCCGACCAGCCGCACCCGTTCCACGACCTCGACGGGGTGCACGACATCTACCGGGGCTGGCGTCGGGTCGCCGACGAGTACCCCGACCGGGCGCTGATCGGTGAGGTGTGGCTGCCGGACCGGCAGCGGTTCGCCAACTACCTGCGCCCGGACGAGCTGCACGCCGCGTTCAACTTCGACTTTCTCGGCTGCGCGTGGGACGCCTCGGCGCTGCGGGAGAGCATCGACGGGACGCTGAGCGCGCACGCGCCGGTCGACGCGCCGGCCACCTGGGTGCTCTCGAACCACGACGTCACCCGACACGTCACCCGCTACGGTCGGGCGGACACCCGGTTCAGCTTCGCGGCCAAGCGCGAGGGGATCCCCACCGACCTGGAGTTGGGCACCCGCCGGGCCCGCGCCGCCGCGCTGCTCTCGCTGTCGCTGCCCGGTGCCGCCTACGTCTACCAGGGCGAGGAGCTGGGCCTCTACGAGGTCGAGGACATCCCGTACGCGATGCGTCAGGACCCGATGTGGGAACGGTCCGGCCGGATCGACCCCGGTCGGGACGGCTGCCGGGTACCGCTGCCGTGGGCCGGGGACGAGCCGCCGTTCGAGTTCAGCCCCGAGGGCGCCGCAGCGCCCTGGCTGCCGCAGCCGGCCGACTGGAAGGACCGCACGGTTCGCACGCAGACCGGCGACTCGGCCTCGATGCTGGAGCTGTACCGAGCGGCGATCCAGGTCCGGCGGGCCGACCCGGCGCTCGGCGACGGCGAGCTGACCTGGCTGCCCGCCCCGGACGGGGTGCTCGCGTTCAGCCGCGGCGGTGGCTTCAGCTGCCTGGTCAACCTCTCCGCCGTACCGGTGCCGATGCCAGCTCAGGGGGAGTTGCTGCTGGCCAGCGGGCCGCTCGACGACGGGTTGCTGCCGTCCGACACCGCGGTCTGGCTGCGTACCCGCGAATCGGCGGACGGACCCGGCCTGACCTGACTCTGCTCGCCGTGGGGGGGGGGGGGGGGGGGGGGGCGCGGCCCGCCGCCCCCCACAAAATGGAAGAGAGCGGGGGGGGGGGCCACACCCCCCCCACGCCGGGGCCGGGC